>JAQSWL010000066.1 GCA_029266655.1 Candidatus Midichloriaceae bacterium
TTTTTTTGAGCAGCAAGTCTCCTAAGCTCTTCAATTCCTCAGCTCTTCCTACAAACGGTGTGGTCATTATTCCTCATATATCTTGCACATAATAATATACAATACATGATGTGCAAGATATATACAAGATATTAAGTTGCACATAATTAATAATCTACAGGTAATGTGCAACTGCGTCATTGTCAATTAAAAATGTACCAGCAATTCTCATGAAAAGTGTACCAGTACAAATAAAAAAATTATTCCATTAGTTCCTCCATATTTTTAAATTTTTTCATTCTGTAACTTTTGCCTTTTATGTTGAAAATGATGGCATGATGCATAACGCGATCAACTATGGCTTTTGTTAGCATTTCTTCATCAAAAATATCATTCCATTCTGCTAGCTCTTTGTTAGTGGTTATTATCGTTGATTTATTTTCATACCTTTTAGATATCACACTAAAAAAATCATCCGATGAATACTTAGGCAACTGCTTAAAACCAAGTTCATCAAGTATCAATAAATCATAATTAACTAGCTGCTTTAATTTTCTATGATAACTATTATCAGCTTTTGCAATATGTAAGTTGGGTTATATCTGAATTAGATTTAAATCCAAGGTTGTAATTTTTAGTATTAATAGGCATAAGAAATCTCCCTTAATTTATCATTTAGGGTTCAATTTTTCACATTGAATAATTTATAACAACCCCTTCTTGGGGATTATACACCTGCCCATAATGTGCATGGAAGTCATAGAGCAAATTATTTTTGCGAGTTTATGTTGCTGATTTATCTTTAATTATAGTTATGGCTTTAAAATTCTTGACGACAATCATAAGTTAAGTTATCGACATGGCATAGTTTTTTACACATAATTAGCAGCTGTATATTTTTTCTCAGCTCCTATATATTTACGGTCAGAAAGTAGTTTTAATATCATGGGGACCGCCTGAGGCTATAGTTATAGAGAATACAGCGCAATCCCGCAGTTTCAAAGAAATCTTCGAGCATCTTGGGGCAACTGCGAATTCAAAATAAACTCTAATGCACTCTAAAAATACTAGCATAATTTATTAATACACATATAAATCAATTGTTTAGATAAGGGGCATCCTTGCTCTCCAACCGAGGTTCACCTAACAAAATTTACTGCAAGTCTACAATGGAGACTGTTATTTAATTCACTAAAGGTTGAAATTTTTTATAAATCTCTTCAACTTAATACCTCATAAATAAACTTAACTCCCCCTTACCTCAGGCTAAATATATCTAATGATTTCTCAGAAAAGTCTCCTGTGTAGACTTTTAAGCCACGCCTAAATAAAGGTTGAAACTTTTTATAGATCTTTCAACTATTGGTTATTCATACATTATTGTCTACAGCGGAGACTTTATATTCACTAAAGCCTAATTATGGAAATAATTAATACTATCAATATATAAATCCTCGTAAACTTCCTTTATTTATTGGCAAATAATTGATATGTTTTTTAAACCCTTTGGTCTTTATTTCCACATAAAAATTCATAAAGTCTTCACTGTAGACTTTATAACAAAAAACAAAGGTAGAAACTTTTTATAAATTCTTTCAACCTATAAGCACCATGGAACAAGCTTCATCATCTCTGCTATAAACTATATGTATCTTATAGTCTTTCAAAAAGTCTCTTCTGTAGACTTAGCATTTAACTCTTACATAAAGGTTGAAATTTTTTATAGGCTTTTCAACCTTTATATTCATACATTACTGTCTACAATAGATACTTTATATTCTCTAAAGTTTGACCATCAAAATATCCACGGTTATAGAGGCCTTCCATAGGTATTTCTATTTCTTGGTTAGTAATTATAAGTTCTTTATAAAATTCTCAGTTATCATTTTTACAATAAAAAATTTATAAAGTCTCTACTGTAGACTTTAGGATAAAATAAGGTTGAAACTTTTTATAAATTCTTTCAACCTTTCTTTACTGGGCGCTTCCAATATCTTTTTATGTTGTAGATTTTACAAGCATATGATTTCATACATATAGCAATTACTGTTATAAATAGGTTCTGCTGTAAATTTCTTAATTTAAAACTCCTAAGGTTGAAAGAATTTATAAAAAATAACAACCATTTTATAAAAAGTTTCAACCTTATTTATAAATTTCTTCAACCTTATTTATAAAAAGTTTCAACTTTATTTATAAATTTCTTCAACCTTATTTATAAAAAGTTTCAACCTTACCCCTTGGAAAGATAAGGAAATACAAAGGATTTCCGGGCCTCTTTAAATACTTAAATATATAAAAAGAATAAACTCTCTAAAAATCTGTCGTGTGATAAATAATTTACTTGTGCATAAGAAGGAAGAGATAAAGCAGAAAAAATTGAGAAGTGAGTTTTTTCATTTTTTTTAAAAAAAGCTTTGCATATTGAACATAAAGTCTTTATCACTATATTTGCAAGTAACGAATAGATAAATACCACAATGGATATTAACCAATTTAAAATAACTAGAAAATTTCTGTGCGATATATTAGAAGTTGCAACGGGTACAATATCACGCAAGATCGCTAAGTATGAAAATGAACTCAAAGGACATGGTACAAAAGTACCTTTAAAAGTTGCAAGACAAGTTATTAAAGAATCCTATAGTAAAAACCACTTGCCAAAAAAGCAAATTCAATGCTTTTTTAATTTCAAAGGCGGTACAGGTAAAACTACTATAACTTATAACATCGCATTTTTATTGTACCTATTTGGCTATAAAATTTTAGTTATAGATTGTGATGCACAAGGGCATCTCACCAAGAGCATCCTAGAAGACTCAGATAGTAACCATGTTAGTATTTTTGAAGTCTTAGCAAAGTCACATCAGATAGGGGATGCTATAATCAATGTTATGCCTGAGTTTGATCTTATTCCTTCTAGCGTTAAAATATCGTTTGTGGATTCACTGCTCAGCAACCAAGTTCGTAGAGAAGAGGTGCTTAAGGATATATTAAGCCCGCTAAGAAAAGAATACGATTTTATTTTCTTTGATGTTAACCCATCTCTCAGCGTGTTAAATAGAAATGTATTAGTTGTATCAGATCGAGTAAACATAATATCTGAAGCTCAACCATTTAGCTTTCAAGGGATGGAAATGCTTTTACAGGAATTCGACCAACTTTCAAAAGTAGCCATGAATTCAAAAATTGATTACAGAGTTTTAATAAACAAGCTCGAGCCAAAACTTAAGAGCAATATAGATATTGTAAATGCCTTGCAAGATAATGCAGAACTCAAGGATAAGCTATTTGAAAATGCTGTAAGAAAATGTGATGATTTTAACTTCTCATCTAAAAATCAGATACCTATACCTCTGATTACTAATAAAAATAATTCAAATGCTAAGGAAGATATTTTGCAGTTAGGGAAAGAAATGCTAATAGATTCGTGTGCGGGAACTGCTAATAAAGAGGTAAGAGATGCAGCTTAGCCAGGTAAAAAGGGTCAAATCAGACTATGCTTTGGATATTAATAAAGTTAATCCGCCAAGCGAATTAACAAGAGATTTTCGGATTGATGTATTATTGCTTCCAGTTGAAAAGCTTAACCCATATGAGCTACAAGCCAGAAAAGAATTTGATGATGAAGATATCGCAAATCTAGCGGATACTATAAAAGAGCATGGAATAAGGAATCCTCTCACCGTTATAGCATCCAAAGAAGACAACTGTTTTGAGATAGTGAGTGGGGAGCGTAGATGGCGCGCTGCCAAAACACTGGGTATGGACAGAGTGCCTTGTATAATCTTGGAAAACGTTGAATCTGCACAAGAGATAGCTCTTATTGAGAATATTCAGAGGAAAGACCTTCATATTATAGAACTTTTGGAAGGAATTGAAGCGCTTATTCATAATAACCCTACTCTCACCAAAGAGGAGCTTTATTTCAAACTTGGTATATCCAAAGCATATTTCTATAAGATTTTGAACCTTGCGAAGCTAACCAAAGAGGTTAGGCAAATAGCCTTAAAGTCCAAAATTCCGATGGAGAAACTTATCAATATTGCGAAAGCTCATAGCGACATTCAGCTAACTTTGATTACTCAACTTACAGCTAATAATGGGGATATTTCGGTTTCCCGAGGCGCTACAGTGCAAGATAGCTTCAATAGAGCGATAAATAAGAAGGCTAAGGTTATAGAGCTAAAGATCAAGGAAAACCATCTAGAAATAGACACCAATCTATACATCTTATCTAGAGAAAATAAGCTGGAGGCTATAGCGATGCTAAAAAGGATAGTTGAGGAGCTTGAAAGAGAACAGGTTAATGGCTGAAGAACAGAACAATTATTTAATAAAGCACACTGCGGCCATTCATGTGGATAACGACATGACTGTGGTTGAACGGAAATTAATAAATGTTCTGTTGAAGCAATCTCGCGCTTCTATGCTAACACATAACATTCACACAATTAGCATGAAACAACTAATGGGTTATTTGGGGTCGGATCAATACAGCAATTATAGCTATATAAAAGATAGCCTCCATAATTTGGTGAAACGCACTATGCGTTTTAATATCCTAAAAAAAGATAGAAAACTAAACTGGGAAGCGTCTATATCTTTTTTATCAGAAGTGCACTTTCAAGGCGGGATGATATTCTACGCTTTTTCTCCGACCTTGGTAGACATATTAGCAAAACCCAACCTTTACGCTAATTTGAATTTAAGTTATCTCAAATGCCTAAGTAGTAAGCACTCTTTGGCACTTTGGGAGTTTTGTTGCGAGCATTTAGATACACTAAAGCTTGACCATTCGGTAACTCCTCCCATTTCTGTACAGGCCTTAAGAGACCTGTTAGGGGCTAGTGCTAAGAGCTATGATGATTTTAAGATGTTCAATGTCAAAATCTTAAAACGCGCTATTGAAGAGATAAATGCTAGTACAGATATCGTGGTAACAATGCATGTGAAGGAAAGAAAGGGCAGGTCGGTTAGTTCTCTAGTTTTTGAAGTAAAAAGAAACGCTCCCAAGGTTTATGTGCATGATGCAGGTCCGCAGTTGGTGATGTATGAAGATGACGTTATTACCTTAATTAATAAAACATTAAGTCAACAGGACCTTGAGATGAACGCCCAAGCAATAGGTATAGATAAAGAAAGCTTAGATAAATTTCTCAAAAAACATGAACTTAAATATGTAGATAATGCTGTAAACTACATAGACAAACAACAGAAAAACGGGACCAAAATAACAAATGTTGGCGGCTATCTTTGGAAGCTTTTAGATAATGGATTAGTCGAGATTGAGAGCCAAGAAGAATCATTCACGGAACAAAGGAAGTCAAGGCTATATGATGCTATAATGAAGTATAATAACTTATCTGAGCGTGATAATAAGTTTTTTAAAGTATTTGCTGACTTGCATGAAGATATTTTTACAAATTGGATATCTCAAACAGAATTTGTTAACTATCAAAATGGAATACTTTACCTCAAGGCAAGATCGGATTTCTTTCGAGAATGGATAACAACTAACTACACTGCGCAGATTAATTCAATAGGAGCTAAAGTTTATGAGGATTATGAAGGCTTCGAGGTGGTGCTGTGATAAAAGTAGGCAATCGGCCAACAATAAGCGTTTTTCATGAACTGATATTGCCAGAATAGATATGTGCTCCAAAATACAAAAACATCATCTTGAGCATTTTTTATTGACTCGATCTAATTCACTGGTATTTCTTATATTTTTATAGCCATTTTATACTGCTTTAGCTACATAGCCTCTAAAATTAAAATTTTTTTGACCTCATGACTTCCGGCGCAACTAGAGCGCGTGGTAAACTAGGTTTTACTGGCGATTATCACCATTACAGAATTCTTATTTGAGTAATTTAAACAAGAGGAAGCAATATGCTAAATTCAGTAAGCTCAAAACTAAATAGTATTCCTGAAGACAGTTTGGCATTCAAGCAGAGAAACATACATTGCTTCCGAGAAACAAAAGCTAATCCTATAAAGCAATCTTGGGAGTTGGACCCTAGTTATGTTACTGCTAAGGATATAAATGGGAAAGATGGTAAAATAATATATTCAGCTGGTATGCGTGTAAATCCCTTAACCATAACCACATTGCCAGACAAGCTATTGTTTATAGACGGTAATGATGAGAGACAAGTGAAGAGGGCGCTAGAATTTCCGGTTGATGGACATATAAAGCGTAAAATAATATTAGGCTGTGTCGACATTTATTTTAGCCATAAATAAATACTGGCTATAAAAACGAATCCCAGGTATGCGACGTCAAGTTTATCGTATCTTGTGGCAACGCGCCTAAAATGCTTGAGTTTGTTGAACATACGCTCAATTAAGTTGCGCTCCTTATATAATTCCCGATCATAATCTCTGGGTGCCTTTCTTTGAGATCTCGGCGGAATAACCGCTTCCGCGCTGATGCTCTTTGCTGCATCTATCATATAGTTGGCATCATATCCTTTGTCAGCCAATAATGCTCCCATTTTAAACCCATTTACAAGATCTAATGCCTTGATATAATCAGATCTTTGCCCAGCAGTAACAAAAAATCTAATAGGGTTACCAAGGGCATCAAATGCAGCATGTAACTTACTACTAAATCCACCTTTAGATCTTCCTATCCCTTGCTCTTGCATACCAGTTTCTGTATTTTTTTAAAGCACCAGCTGAATGCTGATGTGCCCTGATTATTGTCGAATCTATCATTATCCACTCATTATCTGCATCTGCAGCCAAGGTGTTGAAAATCATTTGCCATACGCCAGCTTTCGCCCATCTCATAAATCTTTTATGAACTGTAGACCACTTACCATACCCTGCTGGGAGAGCTCTCCATGGTGCACCAGTCCTAGCAACCCACATTACCGCCCTTATAAATTGACGATTATCAACTCCCGTACGGCCTCTATCACCAGCTTTTCCAGGCAAGCTCTCTTTTATTAACTCCCACTGATCGTCCCTTAAATCATATAACATTCTAGCCTCCTTCTTGCTTCCAGAATATTATATCAGAAAATTCTTAAATGTCGACACTACCTAGTAAACGGCTCTCCTCAAACCCTTATCAAAAAATTTAATACTAAGTTTTACTTGGACCCACAAAGGATACTATGCAAAAAGTTTGGTATTTATACTAAGTTGCGTTCAAGATAATAAATAGTATACTGTAATATAGAATTGCATTACAGGTACTAAATATGCTTACGTTCAATGAAATTAGCAGAT
>JAQSWL010000010.1 GCA_029266655.1 Candidatus Midichloriaceae bacterium
TCTTGTTAATGCCATGGCTTGTTTAATTGCTTATTCTTTCAGAAAAAATAAGCCCGCCTTTAAATTCACTTCTTCTTCCCTTATCCATAACTGACGTTAGTTACATCTTAACCAGCGTAAAGCTGTTAGAGGAACATGAACGAGAGGAGTGTTTAGGTGATATTTTACCCTATGTGGATTTTGAAACTTACTTAAAAATTTATCTCGCTCAATACAGATACTGCGCTAATAGAGCTTATGAGCACAATGAAAGGCTAAGCAATGATCAAAAAGATGTGATAAAAGCACTTGTTGATTGTGATTTTAATTTTATAGAAAATTGGATAAAAAAAGACACCGAACTTGCGAAGACAGGCCTCCACTACTCAATTTTTAAGTTAATGGAGAGGCGCCGTAGTTGCCTTGAAGCATTTTCTATTCCTCTTGAAGAAGCAAAAGAGAAAAGAAAATTTTTGGATAGTGATAAAAATTGGAATCTTTATGGGGTTATTGACGCCGAGAACAAAATACTGGATGTTGTGAAGAAGCGTGATTGCCTAATAAGTATAGCTTTAATAGCTAAATTCGCTAACCCAGCCTGCGAAAGGATTGATAAGCATGCTATTCTCAGTACACACTCGAAATATTATGTTCCTCATCTAAATACAGATCCAGATGTAGATTTAGCTGATACTTATATTAAACACCAACCTAATAGTGCATTACTTACTGACAATCTTAGCTTACTCTTGAAAATGATATTCTCTGTCTCTCAGAAGAAAAGCTCCAATATCTATACAATTTATCCTCCCTCTCTATCTAAAAGGGATGAGCTTCTATCTAAAAGTAAGGTGATTTTCAAAATATTACTTGATAAGAAAAAGGAAGATAACTCACAAGATAGTCTTTGGGATATAATTAAATCACTTATTGAGGAATGCTCCTTAGGTGAAAATACATATAAAAAAGATTTATTCTTTGTTTATGTACTACCAGATTTATCTCATGAAGATGTTGAGGAATTGAAGAAAGATAGGGATACTATTTTGCAATATGTAAAAGATATAGATACTACTCCCAATTCACCTATAACTTTTCAAAATTTACAAAATCTTCATTCAAAATTATTTAAAGAAGTAAGCTTTGAATCATTTTTCAAAAAGCATTTTGCTGATAAATATCCTAAGTATTGGCGGGAAACTAAAGGCTTTAGGAGTTCAGAGGATTATCTGACTTGGCTAGCAAACAAAGTAGAAGATTCAAAAGATTTTAAAGGTATACTTAGAAAGGTTCATTTGCACAATGCTGATTCTAATATAGCAAAGGATTTACTAAAATGCCTTAAACTAAATAGCTCTTGCGATGATCCTTGGAGCAAAATCCAGAAATTATGCAACATTGAATGGTTAACTATACCTAAAGAAGATTTGTTTTTTCAATATGTGCTTCCAAATTTATCCGACGAAAACATTGGGCTGCTTAAGGAGGTTAAAAAGGACGTCCTGGATTATATAAAATCCATAACTCGAAAAAGGATTTGTCCATATATATCCTTTAAAGATATAAAAATTTTACATTCAAAATTATTTAGCGAATTGCCCCTGGACTCATTTTTCAAAGAGCACTTTGCTGGCAACTCTCCTTTGTATTGGGCGGAAATTGAAAGCTTTAGCGATCCATCTGAATATCTTGATTGGCTAAAAAATAAAATAGACAATTTTGAAATGGAAGATCTAAGCAAACACGAGTTGTTTTTCAAATATGTACTTCCAAACCTAAGCATTAAGAACTTTCAATTACTTAAGGACGTTAGACAAGAAGCTCTGGAGTATATAAAAACTATAACTAAAGCAGGTTTTTCTCCAAATCCATATATGGAAGATATAAAAAATTTACATTTAAAATTATTTGACGATATAGCCTTTGACTTATTTTTCGAAAAGTACTTTGCTGACAAATATCCTAAGTATTGGGGAAAAAAAGACTTTGAAAAAGCATCTGAGTATCTTGATTGGCTAAAAAATAAAATAGACAATTTTGAAATGGAATATCTAAGTAAACACGAGTTGTTTTTCAAATATGTGCTTCCAAACCTATCCAGTCAGAACATTGAATTGCTTAAAAAAGATACAGCTGCTATTTTGCAGTATGTAAAAGATATAGATACTACTCCCAATTCACCTATAACTTTTGAAAGATTAAAAAATCTGCATTCAAAATTATTTAGCGAAGTAAAATTTGACTCATTTTTCAAAGAGCATTTTGCTGACAAATATCCGGGGTATTGGAAGAGTATTAACGGCTTTAGGGATTCAAATGATTATCTGACTTGGCTCAAAGATAAGGTAGAAAATAACAAATTGGACTCAGATACCCTTCTTAATATCTATGGACGTGGTAAATTAGGTCTTATGGCGGAAGACTTACGAAAAATTACGACACGGATAGTGTTTAAAAAAATTTTTAATCAGGGTTCAATTAAATCTCTTTGGGATACAGAAAATTATCGATTACCTAAATACATCAAATCGTTTGGAAACTATCCTTGCCTCTTAAAGGTAGGCTTTTTAGAACCCTTAGCTTTTACAACGGCAATTAACTATACTATGCAGATTTTAAATGTAGATAGTAATCTTCGATACATGGCAACCGCTGCCTCACTTCTATGCTCGACCACGTTTTCAGCACTCGATTATTATGGGTCATCCTATCCTAAAAAGGGAAGAGACCTTGATTTACTGAATTGGCGCATACTTTTGGGATCAATTAGTTTAATTGGAAGTACCGTTATATGTCCTCCTATACTTAACTTTTTTTGTCCTCAGCTTGTTCCTATACTCAACATTCGAGAAAACATGCATTTATCCCTAGCTGCTTCTGCGATTGGCCTTTTAAACTATGCTTCACAAAGTTGTACTACTGGATATATAATTATAGATAAACCCCTAGACCTTATAGACCGCGCCTTAGGTGCAGTGCTGCCAGAATGGGGTAGGTAGTTTGTCATTATCATTTTTACTTGTAGTAAATTAAGGGTTGGCAAAAGGTATAGACGACAGGAAATTTGAAAAAGTGGTAGGAGCAGCAACTTCGAGCACCGTAAGCCTATATTAATAGGTGCGGATGCGGAGAAGTTAGCTGCGACGCTCCAATTTTTCAAATTAACGGAGTATAGATATTCTTTTTTGAACTACCCAATAATAAAAAACCGGGACGAATATTACACCAATAAAAGTTGTAAATATCATCCCCCCAAATACTCCAGCGCCTATAGAATGCCTACTATTAGCTCCGGCCCCACTGCTAAGCAAAAGTGGCAATACTCCTAAAATAAAAGCAAGTGAAGTCATAATAATGGGTTTAAAGCGGAGCCTTACAGATTCAATCAAAGCTTTTATCACATCATGCCCTTCTTCTCTTTTTAAATTAGCAAACTCCACAATTAGAATAGCATTTTTAGCACTAAGGCCAATTAAGGTTATTATTCCAACTTGGAAATAAATATCGTTAGCCATACGCCCTATTGAAATAGCGACAAGCGCCCCTAATAATGCAAAAGGCACAACAAGTAATACAGCAATTGGCAACGACCACTGCTCATATTGCGCCGCTAAAATTAGGAAAATAGCAATCACTCCAAATATAAAAGCAAATGTTGCAGTATTACCAGTTTGCTTTTGCTGGTATGACTCTCCGCTCCATGCAACTATAAAATCTTTGGGTAGCTTTTCAGCAACTAATGACTCTAATGCTTCCATTGCCTCACCCATGCTGTAACCTGCCCCGGCTTCACCATTAATTCTAGCGGCCGCAAAGCCATTAAATCTATCTATTTGTTCAACGCCTTTAACTTCTGTCAATGCCACTATTGCACTCATAGGTATCATTTGGCCGGAAAGAGATTTCACATAAATCTTATTTATGTCTTCTGGGAAACTCTTATATTTGGCATCCGCCTGTAACAACACTTTATAACTTTTTCCAAACTTATTAAAGTCATTAACATATACAGGGCTCAAAGCCGCACTTAAATTTTCATAAATAAAATTAAGTGGCACACCGAGTGATTTAGCTTTCTGCTTATCCACCTCTGCAAATAACTGAGGCACATTTGCTCTAAATGATGAATTTAGTCCACGAATTTGCGGCGTTTCTTTAACGCCTTCTAAAACATCCTGCAACACTTTACTTAACCCTGATATTTGAGTATTGCCTCTATTTTGCAGAAAAGCCTCAAATCCTCCAGTAGTGCCTAAACCTGGTATACTAGGGACATTAAAAGCAATAACCGATGCTTCCTTAATAAAATAGCCCTTGCCCATTATAAAGGCCGCAATGCTAGCAACATCCATATTTTTTCCTTTACGCTCGTCCCAGTCTCTAAGCGTAACCCAAATTGTTGCTGCAGAGGATTTGATGCCGCCACTTAAAATGTCAAACCCGCTATATGAAATTACATCTTTAACCGCTGGATTGGTTTTAATTATTTTAGTAAGTTCTCCTACAGCATCTTGCGTTCTAGTTATAGAAGCTGCATCTGGAAGATTAATGCTTGCAAGCAAATATCCTTGATCTTCTTTTGGCACAAAATTTTTAGGAGTAATTTGAAATAAACTATAAGTAACACCTAGCATAGCTAAATACAAAAAGAGCATTAAGGCCCCTCTCCTAATTGACTTCTCAACTAAGCCGCTAAAGTAATTAGAAATTTTTTCAAATAAACTATTGAACCCCAGGAAAAATTTATTTGTATTTTCATGCACGTCATTTCTTATAAGCATTACACATAAAACTGGGGTAAGGGTCAGCGCAACAATGCCAGAAATCACAACAGATATAGTTATTGTTACTGCAAATTGTTTATATAACTGCCCTGTCATTCCGCCTAAAAAAGAAACTGGTATAAACACTGCACATAGAACTAAAACTATTGCAATTACCGGTCCAGTAACTTCACTCATAGCTTTTATCGTTGCATCTTTAACTGAAAGTTTCTCGGCTTTCATAATCCGCTCAACGTTTTCAAGCACTACAATGGCATCATCAACCACTATACCGATTGCCAGAACTAATCCAAAAAGAGTTAAGGTGTTAATGGAAAATCCAAGCAAATAAATCCCAGCAAATGTGCCTATTATAGAAACAGGTACTGCAAGGCACGGTATAAGAGTTGCCCGCCAATTTTGCAAAAATAAGTACACCACTAAAAATACTAAACAAATGGCCTCAAATAATGTTTTTACCACTTCATCAATTGAAATTTTGACAAATCTAGTAGTATCATAAGGGATCGAATAAGACACGCCAGATGGGAATAGTTTGCTTAATTCCTCAAATTTATTAATAGTCTTTTCTGCAACAGATAATATATTTGCCCCAGGTTGTGGGTATACAGCTATTAAAGTTGCAGGGCTTCCATTTAGCTGCCCATAAGTTTCATAATCTTCTGCCCCAAGCTGAATGCTTGCTACATCTCTCAATTTAATGGAGGAGCCATCAGCATTACTTTTCAGACTTATATCTCCAAACTCTTCCTCATTAACAAGCCTGCCTGCAGTTGCAACTGCAAGTGTTAAGTCAACTGGCTCTGATGTTGGGATTTGCCCAATCTTACCAACTGCGTATAAAGAATTCTGCTCCCTAATGCTTGCCACCACATCTGATACTGTAAGGCCATAAAAACTAAGTCTATCCGGTTTCAACCATATGCGCATGGAGTAAGCTTTTGCTCCCATTATTTTTGCGTCCCCAACACCATTCACGCGTTTGAGCTCATCTAAAATATTAATCGCTGCATAATTGCTTAATTCCACATCACCCATTATTGGCGATTTTGATTGTAGGCTCGCAATCAGTACGGTTGATGAACTTTTTTTAAGAGCGGAGATACCGCTTCTTCTAACCTCTTCTGGTAACTTTGGCTCCACCAATTTAATACGATTACTCACATCTATCAAAGCTTGGTCCACATTTGTGCCGACCTCAAAAGTAATGGATATACTAGCGCTGCCATCATTAGCAGAAGTGGAACTCATATATAACATGTGCTCAACACCATTTAGCTGTTGCTCAATTGGAACGACCACCGTATTTTCCACAACCGAAGCACTGGCTCCAGGATATGATGCTTCCACAAAAATTTGCGGCGGAGCAATTTCTGGAAATTGGGCAACTGGTAAGTTAAAGATGGAAACTATCCCAGATAACATTATGAAAATAGAAATCACCACTGATAGCACAGGACGATTGATGAAAAAAGAACCTGACATTATTTCAACTCTTAGAAATTGGGTTATTATCTTCCTTATACCAAATCTCATAAATAAATAGAGATAGTAAAGCCAGATTTTGGCAAAGTGCGAAGGGAAAAAGTAGTTGCATATTTTACATATTCATCAATTTTTTACCAAGTGAATTTGCCAAAAGATGCGCTTTAATGCTCTCTTTATTTTGAGATTTGGTATTATTACTGAATTCCTCTATAACCGGTGATTCCTCAATGGTGTTGGTTATATTAACTTTATCTCCTGGTTGAAGCTTTAAAAACCCATCTATAACAACTCGATCTCCAGCTGATACTCCAGACACTATTTGCACAAAGTCTTTAAATTTTGGCCCTTCTTTTACCGTTTTAAGCTCAGCTTCATTAGCTTTATTTATAATAAATACTTGCTTACCATTTGTAGACTCCATAACTGCGCGCTTTGGTATCACTAATGCATTAGGCCTCATCCCACCTCTTAAAACCAATCTTACAAATTGCCCAGCTATTAATTTATTCCCAGGATTTGCAAATGTCGCACGAATATTCATAACCCCAGAGCCTTTACCAAATTCTGCATCAGCAAAATTTAGTCTACCCACCTGGTCAAACTTTATACCATTGCCATAATACATATCTACTGGCAGTAATTCACCTGGCGGTAATTTTAAAAATCCCTTCGCTACATCTTGCCTCATTTTAATAAAATCCGCTTCAGACATACTGAAATTTACATATATAGGGTCTAGCTGGGTTATTTTAGTAAGAACATTATCACCTGTTGCGCTAATCAAAGATCCTTCATTTTGGTTTGTTTTAGAGACAATCCCAGAAGCTGGCGCATAAATATTTGTATATTGTAAATTGATTTGCGCCTCTTCCACAGCGGTTTTAGCTGAATCCACACCAGCCATAGCAAGCTCTAACCTTGATAATGAATCATCATAATCTTTTTGGCTAATTGCATTTTTTTCTATCAGCTTCTTTAGCCTTGATTCATCTCGCACAGCCTGCTCTAGTTGGGCTTCTGCTTTGGCCATTCCAGCTTCTGCATTGCGTAATGCTATTTTGTATTTTTCTGATTCTATCTGAAACAGAGGAGCTCCTTCTTTAATATCATCTCCTTCTACAAATAATATTTTTTGTAATACGCCAGAAACTCTAGGCCGCACTTCAACCACTTTAGAGTTCATTGTTTCACCCGAGAAATCAAATACCACAAGAATATCAACAGGTTTAACTACCATAATCGAAACCATAGCTGGTAGCTTGGCTTTAGGAGCATTAGATTCTTTGTGTTCGAGATGGATAACACCAAAAATTACACCCACCACCACCGAAATTATAATAACAGTAACCCTATTAGCCTTTAACTTCTCAAGTAAATTTTCAGTATTCATTTCTATCTATATCAATTACATAGCTACCGATACTAGAGAAACTGTTTTCTTTTTCAAGAGTTACTTATGTTCAATTATTTTCAGGGCTTTTAATTAGCTGCATATGCCATATCAAACCACTTATGTAGCTCTTCTTCATCCTCCAGCACTTCAGGCATAACACGCCAATATCGCATTTTCACCAATCCGCTTTTGCCCATATAAGTAAATGGCTCAGATCCATATGTTTGAAATAACTTACTAGCCGCATCATCCGCTTTAAAATACAGCTCGTTATCTGCAATTATGGCAAATATCACACCATTTTTATATATGCCATAACCTCCAAACATTGCTCGTGTAGTTATTGGGCCAAATGGCTCCAAGATCTCCTTAACATACTCTAAGAATTTATTATCTTTCCTTTTCATACTTATACTGTTTAACAATTACTGCCAGCTACAAAACCTGAAGACCATGCCCATTGAAAATTATATCCACCTAACCACCCAGTTACATCAACAACTTCCCCAATAAAATATAAATTTGGGACTTTAAGTGCTTCCATAGTTTTAGAAGAAAGCTCTTTAGTATCTACCCCACCTGCTGTAACTTCAGCTTTTGCATAGCCTTCTGTACCGTTTATTTTAACTTTGAAGCTGTCTAAATCATAAACAATTTTTTGCAAATCTTTTTGCTTAAAATCCGCAATACGTTTGCTATACCCAGCACTGTCACACCATAAATCAACAAATCTATTTGGAAGATAACTCTTTAAAAAATTATTAATTTTGACTTTACGCGCATCTTCGCTTGCAAGCTCTTCTGTTAAGTTTATATCTGGCGTCAGGTTAAGCTTTATTTCCGCATCCGCATACTTTTCTATATAAGAAGATATTTGCAAGATAGCGGGGCCGCTTAGACCTCTATGGGTAAATAACACGCTCTCCTTAAAACATGCCCCAGAGTAAGAAACTATAGCAAGTAATGATACGCCACTCAAACCTTTATATCCAGGCATATCAATATCTGAAAAAGTCAAAGGCACAAGGGCTGGCCTTGTTTGCACTATTTTAATCCCAAATTGCTTAGCAATTCTATAGCCAAAATCAGTAGAGCCTAACTTTGGAATTGACAGTCCCCCAGTTGCAATGATTAATGAATGCGATTTAAACTCACTTAGGTTCGATTTAATTACAAATCCCTCATTCTTTTTAACCTCATTAACCATGCAATTGAGTAATATCTCTACCCTTGCTGCTTTGCACTCGTTCATAAGCATATCTATAATTTGTTTTGAAGAGCCATCACAAAAAAGCTGCCCTAAGGTTTTTTCGTGGTATTCAATACCATGTGATTCAACCAATTTGATAAAATCATGCTGCGAGTATTGCGCTAAAGCAGAGATTGCAAAATGTGGATTTTGGGATAGATAGTTTTTATAAGTAGCATTAATATTGGTAAAATTACACCTTCCGCCACCAGAAATGCGGATCTTTTCGCCCACCTTATCAGAATGGTCCAAAAGTAAAACCTTTTTACCTCTTTGCCCGGCTGTCATTGCCGCCATCATGCCTGCAGCACCGCAGCCAATAATTATTACATCATATGTTTTCATAGCAAAGCTATAATAAGGGCAGCACTTGCTACACCCAATAAGAATGATAATACTCGAAACTTACCTTGATTAAGGATAACAACACGAGTTTTTTCCGCAGCATACATATTATTTTGCGCATATTGATTCCAAAGCTTCAGCGCATTTTCTGCATCATTATAAATTTTAGAAAATCTTTCTAATGATGCTTCCAGAGTGTCCTTTACGTGAGATTTAAAATTAAAATTATCTTTAGCCCACTTCTCAATCCATGGCTCTGTTAATTGCCACATGTTAACTTCTGGGTAAATAGATTGGCCAACCCCTTCTACAGTAGCCATAGTTTTCTGCAGTAAAATTAGTTGTGGTTGCGTTTGCATTTGGAATTTTTCAGTAACCGAAAAGAGTTGTAACGTCAAATTAGATATAGATATTTTATTTACAGGAAGGCCAATTATTGGCTCACCTATGCTGCGGCAAGCCAAAGAAAATAGTTTTCGATCCTGGCAATCGGGCACATAGCCAGCTTTAAAATGGATATCTGAGACCCTATCATAATCTTGGGTAATAAATGCATATAAAATTTCTGCTATGTATTTTCTATCATTTTTGCTTAAAGTGCCCACTATGCCAAAATCTACCATCACTAAATTGCCACTTTCATCAACAAGTAAATTACCTGGGTGCAAGTCTGCATGAAAAAATCCATCACGATAAGCCTGGTTAAAAAAGCTCACAGCTAAGTTTTTTGCAATGTCATGAGGGTCAAAGCCCATAGAAATTAACGCCTCTCTGTCATTTACAGGAACTCCCTCAATCCATTCCATTGTAAGGATATTTTGTGAAGTATACTCCCAATATATTTTGGGAATCTTGATACCAGGATCATTTATGCAATTAGCCCTAATTTGATCCCCACTTGCCGCTTCAAACCTTAGATCCAACTCCATTTGCACTGTTTTTTCTAAGGTTTTTAAAGAATCTCTTAAGCGTAGTCTTGCTATAGATTCCCCCAAGAAAAACTCCACAACACTTATAAAGCCATATAAAAACTCTATATCCGATCTAAAAAGCTTTTTAATATTTGGGCGCAAAATTTTTACCGCAACCACTTCTCCAGATTTTAAGGTAGCTTTGTGCACCTGAGCCACAGAGGCAGCAGCCACAGCATTTTCAGAAAAATCAGCAAATATCTCTTTAATGGGTTTATTAAAATCAACCATTATTTGCTTATTCACCAACTCATATGAAAATGGCGGAAGCTTGTTTTGTAAGTTTGCTAATTGGTTTGAGATTATCACACCCATTAGATCTGTTTGTGTGGATAAAATTTGCCCGAGCTTAATAAAAGTGGGGCCACTAGCCTCTAAAAATTCGCTTAACTTTTTACCCAAAGCTTTGACCGAATCTTCATATTTATCTTTATTAAATTTGCCGTAAAACCAGCATAAGAACATGCGCTGAGGTATTGCCTTAATTAATAATGCCAAACCTAATTTAGTACTGCGAAATGAATTTCTTATAAATTTAATCATGAGAGGTTCTTAATAAAGATACTCGATAGAATACCCGTCAAACCCAAGGAAATCAACCAATAAACTCTTTATATCAATTAACGGAGTATATAGTTTATTTTTCTTTTATCATCAAAATAACGCTTAAATCATCCAAACCTGTAGTCTGGGCCTCGAATAAAGAGCTACCCACTTTAAACTCATGCTTTTTACAATTTTTAGACTCTAAGCATTCAATTAATATAGTCTTAATTATTGCCACATCACTTTCTTTAAATTTCAAATAATCTCCCACAAGCTCACCAAGGGTACATGGTAAGCTGGAAAGTTTATCAGGCTTAAAGAATCTTTGTACAAATAAGTTATTGATAAAATTAATATGCCCATTTTGCGAAACAATTACTATTGGTGATTCTATCATATTAATCACCGAATCAAACATTAGCTTTGTTTTGGTTAATTCTCGCTCAATCTCAAGATTAGGGGTAATATTTTCATAAGTAAGAATTGTATTACCATCTTTGCTAGGGATTATAGTAATCTTAATGGTTACTCCATTTCTAATATGCAACAAATCTGTTATACAATCTTTAACTTCACGAATGTCTTGTAGATGCTTTTCTTTAAAACCATGTAATTCTGTAAAGTGATTATGATCCTTTAGCACATCAATTAAATATCTATAGTTAGGCTTTTGTGCTAGTATCTGGCCATCTATCGCAAATAAATTCATAAACGCTAAATTAAAGTTTACCACCCTTAGCTCTTTATCTAAAACCACAAATCCTACAGAAATGTTTTCAATTAGTTTTTCCAATATGTTCTCGAGAGTCCTAATAGCAAAATTAGTGTTTTCCACTTCTGTTTTATTTGTACAAATGCCAACTGCTCCGGATTCATCAGCAAGCGGCACTTTATTAAAATCAAAAGCTTCCACCCGGTCCTTGGTGATAAGTCGCTTGGTAAAAGTAGATTGGTTCAAACTAAGTTCTGCTTTACTGAGCTCTAAGCTATATTTCTTTTTAAATTCAAGAAAATGAGAATTATGGAATATGATATTACCTTCCAAGTCTTGTCTCCATACCGGGAAAGGCAAAGCATCGATAACTTGGTTTAATTCAAAACTTGCTATTCTATATTGCTTAACTAACCCAACCAACTCTATCTCATCACGGATCACATCTGTGTAATCAATAATCCAGAAACATAAATTCTTTTCACCAAATCTTCCAGTTAATAGTTTTACTATATATCGGTAAAAACATTCCTTTTTAGCACCTTTGAGTGCAACTTTAATAATGCCAGATTTTACATAATTTACATTGCTAAGAGATGATTTTATTACTTCAGCTATCTCCCTTTGATCTTCAATTGTAAAGCGTGATAAAAAGAGGTCTAAGTTTATTTGATCATTATCAAAACCCAGCATTTTAATCAGCGCATGCGAGGCTTTAAAAAACTTACCTCTCAAACTATAAACCGCATAAGCAGCTGGCGAATTGTCTAAAGCCATTTGATTCTGATTGCTAAAGGTATGGAAGACATTAATAGCACTTACCGCCGCACCCGCTATTACCATTATGAGAATTACTATCAAAATCTGAAAGAAATATAATATTGTTAGATTTTGAGATTTGTCTGCTATCAAAAGTTCAACAACACTAAAATATAGTATTATTAATGCCAGCGTAATGGGAGATATTATCTTAACTAATCTCATAAATTTCATGGCACTAATACCAAAGAACTTAAATTCTTCCTGCTTTCCAGTAAACTATGGGCTTTAGCAGCTTCGGCTAGCTTAAATACCGTTGGCTTAGAAAGTTGTATTATATTGCTATTAACTTTTGCCAAAAATGCGTTAAAGGCAATCATTAGTTCTCTCCTATGTGCCGCATAATTATAAACTGAAGGCCTGGTAAAGAATAAAGATTTACTCGCTATTTTTTCAACATTGATGTTAGAAACTATTCCTGAAGAACTTCCATAAGAAACCATCATACCTACATTCATTAAGCAGCTTATGGAAGTATCAAAAGTAGCTGACCCTACCCCGTCATATACAACATTAACCCCTATATTTTCCGTAATTTCACGCACTTTTGCCACTACATCTTCTGTGGAATAGTTAATTACTAAGTGGCATCCATTTTGTAGTGCTATACTTTTTTTGTCATCACTACCTACAGTGCCTATTACGTATGCTCCTAAAAAGTTGCACCACTGCGCAAGAATTCTTCCTACTCCCCCAGCTGCCGCATGAATTAAAACTGCTATCCCTGGCCGCACAACATACACATGGCAAGCAAGCATATGTGCAGTAATACCTTTAAGCAAATTAGCAGCTATAAGTACATCGTCAAAATCAGATTCTAATTTAAGCAATATGCTCTGCTTAACATTTGTTATTCCACAATAAGCAGATGCTTTTTTATCAGAAGTCGCATAGCACACCCTATCACCTACAGCAAATTCTGTAACGTTAGCACCTACTTTAACGACGCGACCTACAGCGCTAACTCCAGGGATTTTAGGGTCTGTATTCAATGGATATATACCACGTCTGTGATATATATCTATATAATTAACTTCTATAGCGGTATGCTGTATTTGCACTTCATCTTCAAGTGGTGGCAAAGGATCATAATTTATGCTTTGCAGCACCTCAGGCCCACCAAAAGAAGTAATAGCAATACCCAAAGCCATTTGTAATTTTACCATTATGTTACAGTATGAGTTTAACAATCATACTAATTACAGCAAGTAAAGTTATACTAAATCTCACAAATAAATTGAGATAGTAATACCAGATTTTGGCAAAGTGTGAGGGGGGAAAAATAGTTGAATATTTTACATATTCAACTATTTTTTACCAAGCAAATTTAGCAAAAGATGAGATTTAATGCTCTATTTATTTTGAGATTTAGTATTAGTGTGACACCCCAATTTTTCAAATTAACGGAGTATATTATCATCATCTAGAAAGAGGCGGGCTATTTGGGTTCCTGCTGTTTAATTCCACAAAAGCTTCTCCCAGGATTTTTTTTACAATATTATTACTATCATAATCTTCTTGCCTCCCATGCTCATCTAAGCCTTGTTTATAAGCTAATTGTATGCAATCAAGCACTTCTGAAGATATAAGATAATTCTTGTTTTGCTCAAATGCAGGACTGCTTAACACAGTTCTAATTGCTTCCACATTGCCAATGCGCGTAGCAATTTTTAGTGGCGAAATGCCAAAATCATTTGAAATAGCCAAGTTTGGAAACTGTTTCAAAATAGCTTCCAAGAGGCATATGCGGCCCAATTCACATGCTGCTATCATAAGGGAATTCAAAATTTTACTACCTTTAACTTCTCTTTTTTCGCGGCATAAATCTATATAAGCCCCACCCAGTATCTTTATTACCTCATTTTCTTTATAAAATTTAGCTTCCTGGACCTTACTTGCTATGATTAAACAGTCAGCAATATCTTCCACAACATTGTGAAAGTTAGTAGACCGAAGCTTTAAAAGAGCAGTTAAAATAATTTTTACTGCTTCTAAATTACCTTTGCATGTAGCAATTTTTAATGGTGAAACAACTGAGGAATCTACTATTAACACCTCTGGATTCTTTGCCAAAATGCGCTTTAAAAACCTTGGCTTATTAGCCTTTACCGCTATTCCAGCCAAATTCAATATACAATTACCAGATTCAATTGTTCGCATTAAAACACCTGGGTATAAGTTTAATTGATCTTTTAATACCTCACAATTTTCTGCGCTCTCTTCACCCTTATAAATAAAATTAGCGGCTGCCTTCATTTTCTTATTCCCCTATAACTTAGCTCTGTACCAAAAATTAGCTTCTGTTTCTCTATTATACATTCCTAGAAGTATTCTCGTTAATTCCTCTGTTTCAATCATAACTTCAACATCTTTTTTACTTCCAACATTTTGAGATCCTAAAACAGTTTCTGCGATCAATGCGCTTTGTATAGCAATATTCCCTGCTAAAGGAAATTTTCCTAGCTCTATAAATTTTTTTCTATCATTTTTCATACAGATCCCTTTATAAAATTGCGAGGTAGTTATATCAAAATGCTAGATTTATACAAAACATTTTATTGCCATTTCATGACAACCAGATCAAAATATTAGTAATGACGTAATCAATTTTTTGGCATGATCCTTAGAGCAGCTCTATTCTTTATTATTATTTGCCTAAACGGTTCAGCTATGGCAAATACTGAAAAAGAGGTTATAAGCTTTATTAAAGATATAGAATCATTAATGAATCTAAGGGATAAGGAAGAACTCTCTAGATTTTATAAATTTTACTCAGAAAAAAATGCACGTTTTGTAAAACAAAGCTCATTGGTAAATACAGACGACCCTGACATGGTAGTTGGGCAGGAAAATTTAGATATGAATGTAGATGAATACATAACTTATTTAAACAGCGTAATCATGTATCCAAGTAAATATGCATATTTTGCAAAAATCACTTCAATTCAAATAAACCCCCAAAATAAAAGTGCGGTAGTTAGCGTTGAAGCTAAGGACTCCTCAATATCATACCGCGAAGGCGAGAATGAAAATCCCGGTGCGGTGTATATTTTATCAACTTCAAACTGCAATTACTCGCTTAACTATAAAAGCGCGCACTATTATATATCTGGGATGAATTGCGTTGAAACAATTAACCGGCAATAGTTCTTATGCACATATTAGCTATTAAAAGTTTAGAAAAGAAAGAGCCTATACGCAAAACACGCAAGGCCAGCATTAATAAAGCTTTTTCTGTTAGTGAAATTGACGATGCATCTGTATCAGAAACAAGTGAAATAAGCCAAGTTAATTCCGTGCAAAACATATTAAGTTTACAGCTTATAAGCTCTAAAGTCCAATTGGAATCAGCTAACTATGAACGGGGTGAAAACCTTCTTGATAAAATGGATTCACTCTTAATAGATAAATTACTGCTTAAAGATTCTAATCATAACCTAGCTGAGTTAGCAAAATTAGCCCGCGCACAAAGAGAGCGCTCTGATAATACAGAGCTTGAAGAAGTGCTGGATTCAATAGAACTTCGCGCTGTTGTAGAGCTAGCTAAACGCATGCAAAAATAGTAGAAGGCCCCTAGTATTTTATTTGTTTTTGGATATACTGTGTTCTAGTTTTTATGAAATATACTATAAAATCTATGACAATTATAACAAGATTTGCACCATCACCTACTGGATACCTCCATGTTGGCAATATTAGGACCGCGCTAATAAATTGGCTGTTTGCGAGAGCTAATGGCGGCAAGTTCATTCTGCGCATAGATGACACGGACAAAGAGAGATCAAAGCCAGAATACACAGATGGCATTTTAAGAGATATGGATTGGCTAGGCCTACATTGGGATGAAATTCATTATCAATCTAAGCGTGTTGATCTACATGAAAATGTAAAAAAATCTTTAATAGATATGGGGCGCCTATACCCATGCTTTGAAAGCACGGAAGAACTAGAGCTAAAAAAGAAAATCGCTCTTTCCCGCAATTTGCCACCTATTTATGATAGAGCAGCTAAGCGCTTGAGCCCAGAAGAAACAACTCAACTTTCAAAATCCATTAACCCGCATTATCGCTTTTTTATGGATGGTAAAAGCATTGAGTGGGAAGATGGGGTTAAAGGCAAAATAAGTTTTGACTCAAAGAATATTAGTGATCCTGTATTAGTTAGGGCTGATGGCACCATGACTTACATGATAGCATCTGTAGCCGATGACATAGATTTAAATATAACAGACATTATCCGTGGGGAAGACCATATAACCAATAGTGCTGTTCATATGCAAATGTTTGCAGCGCTTGGAAAACAGCCTCCTAAGCTCAACCATTTGTCTTTACTTAAATCTAAAGATGGGAAATTTTCTAAACGTCTAGGTGGTTTTGAGGTCTCTGCACTTAGGGAGGCTGGCATTCACCCGATGGCAATTACTAGCTTTTTAGCTAAAATTGGCACATCAGACCCTATTGAATTTAGGCATTCTCTAGATGATTTAGTTAAAGAGATGTCTTTATCAAAATTCAGCAAATCACCAACTACTTATAATATATCTGAGTTAGAAAGGATCAATACTAAGCTCACGCATAATCTTTCTTACAGAGAGGTTAAGCAATATATACCTGAGTATGTTAACGAGGACTTTTGGCTTAAAGTGCGCCCTAATTTGAACACTATCCCAGATGTTACCACATGGTGGAATATTTGCTGCAATGAAATACCCCCCCCTAACTTTGACAGAGAGTTTACGAAACTAGCATCGCAATTTCTACCAGAAGGTGATTTAGATGAAAAAACCTGGGATATATGGATTGCAAAAGTTAAAGAGCAAACCGGCCGCAATGGCAAAGATTTGTTCATGCCAATCCGCATTGCACTAACAGGGGAAGAGCATGGGCCAGAGCTTAAGAACTTGCTCCCAATCCTCGGGCGTATGAAGACTATTGCTAGGCTAAATGGTTAAAAGCAGTAAGTCTACTTTAACGCCGATAATGCATAAGCAAGTGAAATATAAGAAAAATCATTGCGAGCGGAAAGGTGTACCTTTTGTCTATCATTTAGTGATAAATTCTTATACAATGACATTTGTGCACCTCCTTTTTTTAAGCACTGATATCCTACCAGATTAGGTGTTGCACTTCACCTTTGATTTTTCCAAAAAGGTTGCTTATGAGGATAAAAGAAAAAGAGTTTGGTATGACAGATTACCTGCGAGAAATATGTGAAAAGCTTAAAGCAAATGATGAGTCGCTTACTAAGCTTGATTTGAGCCGTGTAGGCATTCTAAATGAAGGAGCAATAGCTTTAGCTGAAGCTTTGGAGTTTAATACAACCCTTACCACCCTTAATTTAAGTGGCTGCGGAATTCATGCTGAAGGAGCAATGGTTTTATCTAAAAGTTTAAAAAATAATAGAAGTCTTACCTCGCTTGATTTATTACATAACATGATTAATACTCAAGGATTTGTAGCTTTAACTGGACTTTTAAAAGAAAATCAATCCATTATTAGTTTTAGTGTTGGTGGCCATCTGGTTGAAAATGAAGCAACTATTGCATCTCTATCCGAAGCTTTGATAGTAAATCAGAATATTACTAACTTGAAACTGGTATTTCTTAGAGGCAGAGATAGTATAATAGCACCCTTAACTGAAGCTCTGAAAAAGAATAAAGCTATAATTAATTTTGAGCTAATCTGTACAAAAGGAGTTTTAGGGAGAAATTTAATAAATGATGTTATACTAGATAATAATAGTAATAGTAATATTCTTTTCTGCAAAACAAAAGTATGTTATGTAGAAAGCGCCAATGCATTAAAGGAACGCAATAAAGATCTTTTTAGACTTATGAAGCTTTTGGAAGAATGGGGCATCAATAAAAATACTTATATAACAAAAAGCAATCTCAATAACATAGAAAGGTTTAAAAATGCTATTTTTTGGTTAGCTAATAATGGTATAGTAGTAGAATATTATAATGATATTAGATTTATAACTAGTGAAAGCGCTAAACCCAACATAGATATTGATCTATCTAAAACTCTTCAACAAGCCTTTCAAGATCTTTATAATTATAAATATTTTTTCAAAAGCTGCAGTATATGTAAAAATATGTCTGGAGTACTCTTAATACTTCCTGAAGAGGCCCTAGAAACAGTTGCCTCTTATTTAAACTTTAGAGACATTAAAAAAGAATTTAGTAAATTCTCGGAAATGTAACTTCCAGAGTAGCCGCATTAAAATTTCAGGATCTGTTGCTGTGATGTAGATTTTCCCACCCATTTCTGTAGCTTTAAATTTTTATGAAAATTTTGCTTTGCTTGATTATCTCGGCTTCACCTATAGCTATAGCGGTATAAAAGTGATAAAGAATTTCGTCATCGCGAACTAGAGTTAAGGCGAACCAGTAAATTTATTGCTACGCAAGATTTTATGCCTGGGTTCCCACGGTGGGCAAGCCACCTCGGAATGACTGTTCATGCAGTTTGTCGCATTCTTTTTATACTGACTTAGCTATATTGCCACTTAAACGCAATAAGCCCTTATTTTTTTCACCCTGCGGGCAGAGGCTTCCAATACCTCAAACTCCCATTTATCTACTTTTAGCTTGGCACCTTCTTTAGGTATATGCCCCAGCTTGGTTATTATAAACCCACCTATGGTTTCGTATTCTGGGTCATCTTCATTATCAACAAAATCATAACCCAAAGCAGCTCCAACCTCTTCAACTTCTGCAGAGGCATCAATTATAAAAGCATCACCATCCTTATCAATCAATTGCTTTTCCTCGTGCACATCATGCTCATCCTTAATGTCACCGACAAGCTCTTCCACAATATCTTCAATTGTTACCAAACCTGAGGTTCCCCCGTGTTCATCCAGCACTATAGCTATATGAATCTTTTTATTCTTCATTTTTTTGAGCAGCTCTGTAAGCTTTATGGTCTCTGGAACGAAGATTATATCTCTAATCAATGAGTCAACACTTGGCTTATCCTTCTGAGACAGTAAACTAGCCTTAAAAAGATCCTTAATGTGAATAAACCCTTCTATATCATCTAAATTAGATTTATATATCGGCAAACGACTATGGCCTTCGTTTATGAATATCTTTTTGATTTCTGTCAGCTTCATTCCACTTGAAACGGCTATAATTTCCGCCCTGTTTATCATTACATCTGAAGCTTCTAAATCCCCAAAAGCTAGGATATTTTTGATTATATTGCGCTCTTCTTCATAAGAATTTTCAGCAACTTTTTGCTCTAAAATGTTTAAAACAGGAAGCTCAAGATAAGCATCTTTGCGCTTAAATCTCAGCAATTTCGCTACCTTAGAAAAAACACTTCCAACACGCTTAGCTTTATTATTCTTACTCACCGAACTGTTCATTAGTCTTTATGTTGCCTCTATTTTATATTTCATATGGGTTATCAATTCCCAAGGTTTTAAGCGCTTGAATCTCTAAGGATTCCATTACATTAGCCTCACTTTCAATTTGATGGTCATACCCAACGAGGTGTAAGATAGCATGAACCACCATATGCGCATAGTGATTTTTGAATTCTTTACCTTGTTCAATTGCCTCTTCTTGTATTCTAGAAAAGCTAATTGCGATATCACCTATATAACTTTCAAGAAAACTATATCCATTGTGCTTTAAAGCATTCACTTCATTTGCAGGGAAAGACAACACATTAGTAGGATAGTCATTATTCATAAATTCTTTATTAAGATTTTGTAATTCAGCATCATCAGATAAATTTATTGTAAACTCCACTTCATCTACACACGAAAATACTTTAGTAAGCTTTAAAGCAGCAGAAGCCGCTTTTAAAGTTAATTCCTTAATATTAAATCTCTCTTCTTTCCAATTTTTTACAGATATTACGTAGTTTATTTTAATATTGCTCATATGCATCGATAATTTTTTTAGTTAAAGGGTGTCGGACGACATCTTTACTTTCAAATTTGACAATAGCAATCTCTTTTAAATGTTTTAGCTTTTCTATAGCATCAATAAGCCCTGAAGGTGTGCTATGAGGCAAATCTATTTGAGTAAGATCCCCAGTAATAGCCATTCTAGACCCCTGCCCTAATCTAGTTAAAAACATCTTCATTTGCGGTACGGTTACGTTCTGCGCTTCATCTAATATTACAAAGGCCCTAGCCAAAGTCCTCCCGCGCATAAATGCAAGTGGGGCTAGCTGAAGTTCTCGAGTCGTTAAATATCTTTCGATGCTGTCAAATGGCAACATATCATATAAAGAATCATAAAGAGGCTGCAAGTATGGATCTATCTTCTCTTTTATATCTCCAGGTAAAAAGCCTAATTTCTCACCCGCTTCTACTACCGGCCTAGTTAAAATTATACTATCTACTTTTTTCTCTAAGAACATCTGCACAGCCATTGCAACTGCTAAGTATGTTTTACCAGTACCAGCTACTCCAATACCAAAGGTAATGGTGTTTTCACTTAGCGCTTTTAAATATTTTAGCTGTCTATCATTGTATGCAAAGATTTGCTTCTTACGGGTTTTAATTACAAATTCATTGCTTTTAACCCCTTTTGATTTTAGCTGACTATTATTGCTATTGATGTCTTTTATCATCGCTTTAATGTCATCTTGAGAAATCTCGCGAGCCCCATTTTCAATTTTATTGTACAGAGCTTCAAATAGGTCCGCCGCAACACTTACATTATCAACCTTACCAGTAATCGCCAGGTAATTGCCGCGTGTTGAAACAGTAACTTTAAGCAGCTGCTCTATTAAAGAGACGTTATGGTTTTTCTCACCATACAAAATTGCTAATAAGGAGTTGTTCTCAAAATTCAAACTTCGCGATGTGTCCACCTACGCTCTCATTACTCTGTTGACTCTATTTTCCATTCTTCTACCAAAGCTTTTATGTCGTCAATATAATTTTCTTTGCTAATAAGGTTGCTATCTATTTCATAATGAGCATCTTTAGAAAATTCCATATAACGCACTACTTCTTGTGTAAATTCACTAGTTGCTACACTTTTAGCTATTTTCATAAAAACTTTAGGATTTTTAAGTATGTATGCATATTCATCCTGACTTAAAATTGGATTAATATACATAAAAGTTTCCCCACCTTTTTTCCAAGAAACCACCTTCACAGCTGACATATTAATAGATGGAAGTACCACATGGTTGATGAATGACTTTTCCAAATCATCAGCATAAAATTTATAACTTAATATCTTATCAGTTAATTTTTGAAAAAAATACTTTTGTATATTTTCACCTTTTTTTTCCTTGGACAATAATTTTTTAACTAAGCTCTTTCTATCATCGGGAGCATCAAAAATAACTTCACCCAGTTCCTTGATTTTATGCTGGTTCAAGCAGCCAGACCAATTTTCCTCTACATACTGCAGCTTAGCAATTTTTTTAGCAAGTTGATCTGCATCATTACTATTCCAAAAATGCAGCAATTTTGAATCAGGGTCATTAACTGAAAATTGCTTAAGAGTACTGAATATTACATCGTCCTCTTTTTGAGGCAAAATATCAGACGCCTCGTTTATAGCATGGTTAACACCCATACACACCTCCTTAAGCTGCTTGCGATTCTACTAAATTACTTATTTTATTCTGCAACTCTTCTAGACCATTAATATAATTACCCTCTACAAATATCTGAGGGGTAACTGATCTACCACCACTACGCTCTATCATTTCACGTTTTAATAAAACATCGTGGGTAATTTCCTTCTCTAAAAAATCTACTTTTTTAGAGTTTAATAGCTGCCTTACTTTATCAGATTGGCGGCAATTTGCTTGAGTGTAGATTATTATCTTCTTTTTCATTTTGTATAACAAGATAGGTGTATCTGATAAATGCTAACATAAAATATTTATCATTTCAAACACTTACACCTTAATCTTAACATATTTTTTACATTTTAAAGTTGCAAAAAATTTAGGAGCCTCAGTTCCTGTTATCCAAACTTGAGCATTTATTGCTTCTAATCTCTCTATTAATGCTAGCGATCTTTTCTCATCAAGATGTGAAAAAATATCATCCAATAAAATTATCGGCCTAATATCACTTGCTTTATTCAAAGATTCAACTTGCGCAAGAATTAAAGATAACAACATAACCTTAAGCTCACCAGTAGATGCTTTATTAGCACTTATTCCTTTTATTGAATTTTTAATAATAAAATCTGCCCTGTGAACTCCAAATAAAGATTTTCCAACTTTTGCATCTAAGCTTCTGGAGCGTTCAAATTCAGCTAAAACTTGATTATAGCTATTTGAATTTAGGTTATTTGCAATTGCGCAACATAATGATATCTCAGGACAGATAAGAATATTATCATTCATATTCATATGCGTATTCAGGCGCTCTATGGCATCTAGCCTTGCAGCAGATATCTTGATCGCGGTTTCCGCAAGAACCCTTTCAAGCTGCGTAAGCCATATGGAATCTGCATTTCCATCCTTTAATAATTTAAGACGCGACCGCAAAGCATATTCATATCTTGCAACATCCTCTGCATGATATGGGTTAAAGTTATAAACCAGTCTATCCAAAAATTTGCGCCGCAATGATTTCGACTCAGCAAGAAGACCATCTTGAGAAGGTGTTAACCATATTATCTTAACTATCTCGAGTAAAGAAGCGCTAGACCTAACATTTTTATTATCAACCTTAATAATTCTTCTGTGCGATTCTCCACAACTCATACCAATCTCAGATATAGAGTCAGCTTCTGCAAAAGCAAAATTATTGGCATTTTCCACACTTGCGAATATAGTCCAGGAATTAGTAGAGGATTTTATTGCATCATCAAAACTCACATTTCTCAAGCCCTTACCCGGCGCCAGAAATGAGATAGCCTCCAAAACACTAGTTTTACCAGCTCCATTTGGCCCTTCAAGAAATATTATATCTTGATTACCTTCAAACAAAAAATTTTTGTGAACGCGGAAATTTTCAAGGTACAAGCGATTAATTGACATTTAGCGGCCTCACTTTAACCTAACCAAAGCAGTATAAAAGCAATATAAAATTTTGTCATCACGAACAAAGTATGGCGATCTAGTAAATTTATTGTTCCGCAAGACAGGGGGTACATCTACATATAGCACATGCAAATTGCCATATTCTTTTATACTATTTTTAGCTAATATTTTAGTTATAATACCAAATCTCCAAATCATACGGCACTCAATTCACTAAACTTTTGTGCCCCAGTCTTAATTTAGAGATCTAGATTAATTCTTTTCTTCATGCCTTAAACTTGCATTGGCATTAATATATAAAGGAAGTTATTATCCTCTGAATCACGAGTTGTTACAGCGCCTAAATTCCCGGAAAAAGTCATCTTCACAACTCCGCCATCAATTGCAGATAATGCATCTAGTACATATCTAGAGTTAAATCCTATCTCCAATGATTCAGAAGAATCAAATTCTATAGAAACATCTTGGGCACCTCTAGCGTTACCGTTCATTTCACTAGTGGCACTTATCATTAGCTTATTACCACTTATCACGAATTTTACAGCCTTAGTCTTGTCATTAGAAACAGAAATAACTAACTCAATTGCATCTACAAGCTCTTTCTTAGAAACACTTAAGTTTTTATCGTTATTTTTTGGGATCACACGCTCATAGTCAGGAAATTTGCCATCTATAAGTTTTGAAGTTATAACCGAGCTGCCAATATAAAAAATAATTTTATTAGCACATAAAGCAATATCAACTTCTCCAACAAAGGAATCTAAAAGCTTAATAACTTCAGCCACTGCTTTTTTAGGCACGATGATACCAGGCATATCTGCTGCCCCTTCCGGAGTGATAGTTTGGGACAATGCAAGTCGATGACCATCCGTAGCAACTGCGCGAAGGACAGGTATGCCATCTTCAGAAATTGCTACATGCAAATAAACCCCATTTAAATAATATCTAGTCTCCTCATTGGAAACAGCATGTCTAACTTTAGCAAACAAGCTACGCAATATCTCAGAAGAGATGCTGAAACGCATAGTATTTGCAGGGTCTTCAAAACTAGGGAATTCCTCAGGTTTAATGGTAGGTAAGCTAAATTCACTAGAACCAACTTGAATTTTTATAGAATCCTTATCTTCAGGCTGGCTGATAAAATTAACATCAACATTCTCTGAAATTTTTCTAACAATCTCATACAAAGTAGAAGCAGGAATAGTAGTGCAAATAGGGTTTTTCACAACTGCTTGAATCTTGTCTTCTATACATATATCCATATCAGTTGCTAATAGCTCTATGCTATTATCGCCATTTGCCGTTATTTTAACGTTGGACAAAACCGGTATCGCCGCCCGCTTCTCAACAATTGATTGAACGTGGGAAAGCACCTTGCTTAAATCATCTCTTTTAGCTGAAAATTCCATCAATAACCTAGGATTTTTTACTCAACAAAAAATATAAACTATACTATGTAACTTTCAAGACTTAAATTTCCAAAATATTCAGATAGCATATCGCTATAATTGCGCTGATTATTATAGAAAATCGAATTACAATGCGCAAAAAATACATATTAATAAACATTATCTATGTTTAATTTCACACGCAAACTAGCCGAAGAAATCTGTTTATCCGTAGATATGCTCGCTCCTTGTAGATTAAGAATATACTATTGTATGTTGAAAAAGTGACCTGCGCAAAACCACCCATACTCTCCAGCGCAACAATTTAAATAGTTTTTAATTTAATATATGTATCATTGATTATTATCCAGTTTTCTTCTAAACCTATTAACCTGTTATACTAAATCTCATAAATAAACTGAGATAGTAAAGCCAGATTTTGGCAAAGTGCGAAGGGAAAAAGCAGTTGAATATTCTACATATTCATCAATTTTTACCAGGTGAATTTGCCAAAAGATGCGCTTTAATGCTCAATTTATTTTGAGATTTGGTATTAATTTAGTAGAACCCGAGATCGCAATCACCATGCGCAAATTAATTTATACACTATTAATAATAACTTTACTTATTATTAATTCTACCATTTCTAAAGCCAAGCATACTCAAAAAGAGCAAGATAAACCTTTTGATATATTAGGCATAGGCCTATCGGAAATAGATGTATTAAGTTTTGTAGACGATGAGTACATAAAACGCCATCTCACAATACCTTATGATATACCAAAAGGTAAGCTCTCCTTCACAGATGAAAAAACCTGGAACTCATTAAAAAACTCTTTAAAAGAATTCACCTTACTCCCTAGCGGTGAAATCGCAAGTTTACTATTCGTTTATTCAAGCCTAGGCGGAAAATCCGCTTTTAGCACAGTGCTTGCACACGATGAATATGGAGAGCATTTTTTAAACAATATAAAAACGCTAGGTATATCACTAACCAATACCTCCCCAATATTAGCAGAGAAAACTGTAGCAAATCTTGTATATGTAACTCCAGATGGGGCAACCACACATGTTAGTGTTAATGGCAATGGAACAAAAATTAGCCAAAAGGATATTAAATATCACCAGATTAAAGATTTCAAAATGGTAATTACAGAATCTAGCTTATGGGACGGCGGAGCTCAATCAAGAGCCATCATGAGAGCATTTAATGTCGCGAAAAAAGTTAGTACAAAAAGAGTTTTTTTATTATCTGATTCGTTGTTTGCTAGACAGTATAAAGAAGACTTCATTAAGTTAACGGAAAGAATAGATATATTAATAGCTAGTCAAAAATCAATGTTTGAGCTTTTAGGCGTAAAAGATGTTCAAAAAATGATTGAAGCAGTGAGTAAATTAAAAATATTAGTTTTGGTAACAAATGGCTCAAAAGGGGCGATTGCCATTAGAGGATCAGAAGTATATTATATAAAACCAAATGCGGTAGAGTCTGGAAAAATTATAGATAAAACAGGTTCCCAAGCCGCTTTTGCCGCTGGTTTTCTTTATAACTATATTCATGGAAAATCCATAGAAGAATCGGGAGAGCTTGCAGCTAGGGCAGCATCGTATATAATACAGCAAATAGGTAGCAACCCTAAAAATAATCTTTCGGAAATTTTAAATGGCAATTCTAATAATTGACACATGCTTTGGTTATCTATCAATTGCTTTAGCTGTAGATGACAAAATATTACATAAAACAGAAGTAGAAAATTTAAACCAGCAATCCAAGTTGTTAGCCGCAGCTGTGGATAAAATTATGCAAAAATCCAGCGAAAAAATAAGCACAGTAGTAATAACAAAAGGCCCAGGAAGTTTCACTGGAATCCGCATAGGCCTTGCTTTTGCATTAGGATTACAAGCTGCAATAAATTGCGAGGTATTCACCATCTCCTCCCTTGCCACATTAAATTTAAACTATACAGGAGAAAACATAGTTACTGCAAAAGCTGGTGTAGGCAGTTACTTTAGTCAAAAGTTTCATGATCATAAAGAAAATGGAGCTATCCAAGTATTAACCGAGCAAGAGATTGAAGACTTATCTTCTAATGGCCATACGATACTTGGGCATTACAAAGACCCAAATCTTAAACCTTCACCTGAAATTATATTAAAGCTTTTCAAAGCTGGCGCTTGCACTGAAGACTTAACACCCCTTTACGCTAAAGATTCTTATTTTTAAGATAAAGACTACACTTACCTTTAACCGTCTACTTAACGCAGACAACGGATAAATGTAAGGAATTAAAAAAGAAGACATTGGGTGAATATTGGTAAAATATCATCTTACTTTAAATCATAATAATCCATAAATTAACAAATTAATTGCTAATATGGCGCTTTTACCATAATATGGTTAAAAAATTGCATTGTCCAAAATAAAAGATGAAAAGAAACACTACAGAAGAAATTCAAGGTCATCAAGATAAAAAAGCTAAGGTATTAGCCTTACATGAGGCAGTTAAATCTAAAAATTATGCAATGGTAGAAACCCTACTTGAAAGAAAAATAAATCCTAACATTCAAAATGAAAACATGGATACACCTCTGCACTTAGCAGATGATGATGCAAAGTTGATAGAGCTTTTACTTAAAAGCGGAGCAAATCCTAATTTATCTAACAACTTCGGCAAAACCCCTTTACATGTATTAATAGACTGTCTTGATGAGATTCATTATGACTTTAATACATCATATATTTCAATAACACCCCCTTTTTTATATATAGTGAAAGACAAGTTAAAAGCAGTAGAGCTATTATTAAAGTATGGGGCAAATCCTAATTTACCAGACAGTATAGGAAACCCACCTTTACATACATTATTAGGAACTTTTAATAAATATAAGTTAGAAGCAGTAGAAATATTATTAAAGTATGGGGCAAATCCTAATTTATCAGACAGTATAGGAAACCCACCTTTACATATACTCTTTGATACTGAAATATCTCCTGGCGCTATCGAAGAAGATACTCATGTAATTATAGGTTCTATTAAGGGAATTATTGAGCTTCTTTTAAAATATGGTGCTAATTTAAATTTACACGGTACTAAAGGATATACGCTTTTACATATTCTTGGCAAGTTTGGGCATGGACATCAGTTTCACTATGACGAATGCTCAGCCTTAATAAAATATTTATTTGAGAATGGAGCCAATCCTAACATAGGTTGCCTTGAAAATTCTATTACCCCGCTCCATTACATCATTATTGATGGCAACTATAATACCCTACAATTACATAAATTATTTAAATTATTTTTAAGCCATGGGGCTGACCCCAATTTACAGAATAAGCATGGTATAAGCCTTTTAGATGCTGCAATCAATAATCGTAATATTAAGATTGCAAACACCCTTCTTAAAGCAGGTGCAGATCCTTCCCTCTTAGAAGATACGCCCTATAACAAAAAATTTAAATTATCTGAGGTTCCACCTGATCCAATAAAAATTAAATACCCAATGATAAAATCTCGTACGCAACAGAAGTTTAAAACTAAACTTATGATTAAAAATATTTGTAAAACTATTGGGTTGTTTAATCTTGTATGTAAAGATGGCTTTGGCTATGATCCTTATCTTCCTAAAGATGTAGTTTATTTAATTGGAAGCTTCTGCTCCAATGTCTCCCCAAATGGTTTTGCTATATTTGCTGAAGAGCTCAAAGAAGTGGATGCAAACATATGTTCACTTAAAGACAAAGTAAACGCGGCGTTTTCAAGTTGGCAAGCCAAGCAAGCAAAAGTTAAAGAGATTACCAATTCCGCTGCAACTATAACCGAAAGATAGAACTTCTCAAAAGCCTTTCTACGTCTGACTCAGATAAAGCTTTACCCTAAACGGGGTACCAATTATTTATAGAGGCGTATTATCTGTGTACTGATAAATTCAGATGGTATAGCTAAAGCATTTTAATTTGAATATAGGAGCGAGGAACGAAATGTAGTAAAACCTACATGAGTGATCGAGCAACGCGTAGTCAAATTATAAAGGCTAGTCAAATTATAAAGGCTTAGCTATAAGCTAGTCACTTCTAGTATTTCGCAGTATGCCTTCTATCTTGGCCGCATCATCAAAAGATTTATCATATACAAATCTAATTTCTGGAGTGCACCTCAAATCTAAGTTTTTACCTATGATATGACGGATCTCTGGCGCTACATTATTGAGAAATTTTATCATATCATTTTCATCAACTTTGTTTATAGATGAAACAAAGGCTGTGGCCATTTTTAAATCTGGGCTAATTCTAACTTCAGAAACAGTAACAAACATATTTTCAAATATTGGCAATGAAAGATCATTCCGCACAAAGATTTCTGAAATAATATGCTTAATAGATTCCGAAACCCTTAATTGCCTTTGAGTTGGTGCTTTGTTATATCTATAAACCATTTATTACAAGGTCCTCACCTGCTCAGTAGTTTCATAAATCTCAATCTTGTCGCCAACTTTGATATCTTCATAGTTTTCAAATGAAAGGCCGCATTCAAAGCCAACACCAACTTCTTTGATATCTTCCTTGAAGCGCTTAAGTGCTTTCAATTTGCCATCATACACAACCACGTTATCCCTTATAATTCTCGCATTCGCAGCACGGCGCACATGCCCTTCAGTTACATAACAACCAGCAACTTTACCAAACTTAGTTAAATTAAAGACGTCTCTAATCTCTACATACCCGATGATAGTTTCTTTCACGATAGGTGAAAGCATTCCACCCATTGCGGCTTTTATGTCATCAACAAGGTTATAAATAATGGAATAATATCTTACATCAACGCCATTAGTGCGAGCCATTTCACGAGCTTGCTGATTAGCCCTTACATTAAAGCCCATAATTATTGCATTAGAAGCCGTAGCCAACGTTACGTCAGATTCAGTAATTCCACCTACAGCATTATGCAGCACTTTCACAGAAACTTCATCGGTTGCAAGCTTCTGCAAGCTATTTACAATCGCCTCCACAGAGCCTTGAACATCGCCTTTTATTATAACTGGTAGCTCTTTAATGCCACTATCATTAACGCGTTTAAACATAATATCTAAAGATGCTGGCTTACTAGCAGCATGCTTTTTCTGTTTCTCACGTTGCATACGCAATGCAGAAAGATCCCTAGCCGTTTTTTCATTAGGAACCACGGTAAATTCATCACCTGCTACTGGGGCTTGCTCTAAACCTAAAATTTCAATAGGTGTAGATGGGCCAGCAGATTGAATATTTTTACCTTTATCATTTATAAGAGCTCTAATTTTACCCCAAGCAGTTCCTGCGACTACAATATCACCAACTTTTATTGTACCTTTTTGCACAAGCAGGGTTGCAATTGGACCTCGGCCTTTATCCACTTTAGCTTCAATAACTGCACCTTCTGCAAGCCTATTTGGGTTAGCTTTGAAAGATAGCATCTCAGCTTGTAATAAAATTAGCTCTTCTAACTTATCTAAATTCATTTTTTGTTTCGCAGAAACCTCAACCACTATGGCATCACCCCCCATTTCTTCTGGAACAATTCCATGCTGCAATAACTCTTGCTTAACTCTAGCTGGGTTAGCCTCTGGCTTATCAATTTTGTTTATCGCAACAATAATAGGCACCTGAGCAGCTTTAGCGTGGCTTATTGCCTCAATAGTTTGTTGCATTATTCCATCGTCTGCAGCAACCACTAATACTACGATATCAGTAACTTTAGCTCCACGCATCCTCATGGCGGTAAACGCCTCGTGACCAGGAGTATCAAGGAACGTTATCATTGAACCATTTTCCAAGTGCACCTGATAAGCACCAATGTGCTGGGTAATACCACCAGCTTCTCCAGCCGCAACATCGGTATTACGTAACGCATCTAAAAGAGATGTTTTACCATGATCTACGTGCCCCATTATGGTAACAACAGGAGCTCTTGGTAACTCATCTGCTGCTGAATCTTCAATTTTTTGCATCAATGCTGCTTCTATCTCTGTTTCGGTTACACGTTTAATTTTGTGACCAAATTCTGATATTACAAGCTCGGCTGTGTCAGCATCAATAGATTGATTCATGGTTACTATCATTCCAAGCTTCATCAAAGCTTTTATAACATCAGATGTTTTTTCTGCCATCCTGTTAGCGAGCTCCTGAACTACGATGAAGTCAGGTATCATTACTTCTCTAATAATTTTTTCTGTAGGGCGAGAATCACCCATCATCTTACGTTTAGCTTTTTCACGGGCGCGTCTGATAGAAGCTAAGCTTCTGCGTCTTCCAGCTACTCCTTCCTCAGAGTCCATCATCATCACTTGTGCAACAGATATCTTCTTAGGACCTTTACGATCTTCCTCTTTTCTTGCTGCTGCAGCGGCTTTGGCATCATCTTCAAAATCTGAAGTAGGTTTGCGGGTTAATGCATCCGTTGCGGTTTTAAGAGAAGGAGCTTTATGAGGTTTAACAGGCGCAACAACTTCAGGAAGCTTTTCTTCTTCAGGCTGACGAACTGGCCTATATATTTCATCTAAATTTTTAACTTTATTCTTTTTAAGCAAATCATCTAGATTAATTCTTTTTATAGCAGGTTTTACAACTTCAGGCTCGGGGGCTGTAGGTTTCACTGACGCAGGGCCAGGCTCAAGATCTGGAGTTGGAGCTGGTTCTGCTGCCACAACTTCTGGCTTTTCCACTTTTATTTGCTCAAGTGCAGCAGCAGCTGCTTTACTCTCTATTTCAGCGGCTTTAGAAAGCTTTTCAGCCTGCTCTTTCTTAGCCATTTCAGAACTTTTTAGGGCCAGAATGCGCTTATCTTGCTCTTCAGAGGTTAAGCCTCCAGCATTTTTCAAATTAGAAGCTGGGCGGGCAGCAGATCTAGCTTGCTTAGTGACCACAACAACCCTACCTTTGGAACTAGCAGAAGTGCTTTTAACAGCCCCTGGCTTAAGACCAAGCTTATCACCAAGCTTAAGACCAAGCTTATTTGAAGTTAAAGTTAGAGTTTTTTTATCATTCTGTTTGGTCACTTAAGTTACCTCGTCCCAATTTATCGGTATAATTATAGCACATTTATTTAACAGCAATAGTATCATTTACCTTCGCTGAAATACACTTTATCACGTGCAGCCATTATAACTGAATCTATAAGTTTATGATCTATGTTTTTAGCAACGATCTTCTCAAGAAGCTCATCACGAGATAAATCAGCCAAATCTTCAATAGTGTCAATTTTAGCATTATGTAATTTAATTGCTAGCTCTTCTGTCATGTTAGGAATGTCCAACATATCTTGATTTATTTCTACAGAAGCTCTAGCAGCTTGAGATTGATTAACATCAGCATCATCGTGAGTTGATGCATAATCTTTCGCACGACTTATTAATTCTTGTGCAATAGCTTCATCAAGACCTTCAACAGATGCAATGTCAGAAACCGCTGCATCCGCAATAGCTTGAATGCTGTTATATCCTTCCGAAGCTAGCAATTGAGCCAATATTTCTTCAACGTCAAGCGCTTCCATGAATTTCTGAGTTACCGCACTAAATTCTTCAGCCCTACGTTTAGATTCAGCTTCTTCTGTCAACACATCGATATCCCAACCTATCAACATAGATGCCAATCTAACATTTTGGCCCCTTCTACCAATCGCTATGCTTAGTTGCTCATCTGGCACTACCACTTCAATTCTATTATTATCTTCATCAATAATAACTTTGCTTACTTCTGCTGGAGCCAAAGCATTTACAATAGTAGTAGCTGGATCATTAGACCATTCTATAATATCTATTTTCTCTCCATTAAGCTCGGTGATTACCGCTTGAACCCTAGATCCACGCATACCAACGCATGAACCAACCGGGTCAATAGATTGATCGTGGGTGTAAACCGCAATTTTTGCACGAGCTCCAGGGTCACGCGCAATTGATTTGATTTCAATAATACGGTCATAAATTTCTGGAACTTCTTGCGCAAATAGCTCAGATAAAAATTCATTATGAGTACGAGAAAGCAATATTTGTGGACCTTTACTTTCTTTGTTAACTTCGTAAACTAATGCCCTAACTCTATCACCTTGTTTAATCCTATTCTTCTCATCACGGATCAAGAACTCATTTCTAATTACTGCTTCTGCGCTGCCAATTTTAATAAGCACGCCACTGTGTTCAACTTTCTCTACAACACCGCTAACAATTTTACCAACGCGATCTTTAAACTCTTCGTAGTTCTTGTCTCGCTCAATCTCTTTAACGCGATACATAATAACCTGCTTAGCAGATTGTGCTGCCACACGACCCAAATCAATTGCAGGAAGTTGTTCGGAGATTATATCACCCTCAGCAGCATCTGCCTTTTTATGCTTAGCTTCAGACATCCTTATCACGTTAATTTCTTGCTTCCTTGCAGATTTTTCATCATGACTATGCTCATGCGCATTCTCTTCTTCCACCGGAGGAAGATAGTCATCTGCGACAACCAACATTTCGCGGAATATTTTTACTTCGCCAGTTCTACGATCAATCTCTGCACGTATAGTACTTTCATGGCCATATTTACGCCTTGCTGCAACTCTTATAGCTTCTTCAAGAGCTTCTATCACCGCATCTTTTGGAATATTTTTTTCACGGGCAACAGCTTCTGCAATTAAAATTATTTCTGCGCTACCGAAATTCTGACTCATAATCCATTATCTCCATTTTTAGTATTGCTAGCAAAGTAGTCTAAATAAGCTTCAAATATATTATCAAACCTTATTTCAATTGGCTTGTTTTCTACGTTTGAATCTGAAAGAGCTAGGGTTACTACCCCATCTTCAAAATTTAATATACGACCTGCAAATCTTTTTTGGCCATTAATAGGAATTTTTGTGACTATTTTCACAATATTTCCAATATTTTCCACAAAGTCCTTTTCTCTAGTAAGCGGGCTGTTTAAGCCGGCAGAGCTCATTTCCAGGTTGTATTCGCCATCAATTGGGTTCTCAACATCCAAAATAACGGAAATGTGCCTACTTGCAGTTTCGCAATCCTCTAGCTTTAAATTGTCTTTATCTAAGCGCTCAATCATGAACTGCAGGGTTTTCCCACCCCCATTGTGAGAGAGCTTAATGCGAACAATTTCATAACCCAAAGCTTCTAAAGGCTTTTCTACAACTTCATATATCTTAGCTTCAAGCTGCGTTTGATAAATCATACCATTCTAATTCTAAGTAAAACAAAAGGCGGACAAACGCCCACCTCTGCTCAGTTTTCTACATCATATAGGCTCTGTAGTCAAGCATTATTTTGGGAAGCAAGCCTAGATTGCGGGAGAATTTTTAGGAAACTTAAAGATATCTTTACCCATTTGCGAATAAAAAGCATTCGTGATATAAATTTAGCTGGGTGTAAAATTAGAGTTATACAAAAAGATGGCAAAAATTATAATAATCGGTAACGAAAAAGGCGGTAGCGGCAAAACAACCACTGCGATGCATTTAATTATCAGCCTACTTAAATTAGGGTTTAAGGTTGGTAGCATCGATATTGATTCACGCCAAAAGTCTTTAACCAGATATATTGAAAACCGCGCTAAAACTTTAGCTTTAAGAGGCGACAATTCTCTAGCTATGCCTCAACATGTCTGCGTAAATAAAGTTGAAGGAGTAGCTTTGGAATCTGCAATTGAGCAAGAAGAGAAAGCCTTTAACGAAGCTATGCAAAATCTTTCTGGCAACGATTTTATTATCGTGGACACTCCAGGTAGTGACTCGGCATTAAGCCGTAAAGCTCATTCTATCGCAGATATGGTTATAACTCCTATTAATGATAGTTTTATCGACTTAGATCTAATTGGAATAGTAGATGCACAAAACTTTGACCAAGCAAAACCTGGTATCTACAGCGCGATGCTTTGGGAGCAAAAAATGAAGCGTGCGGCCACAAAGTCTGATGCTTTAGACTGGGTAGTAGTTCGCAACAGGCTTTCTACACTTGATGCAATAAATAAGCGTAATGTAGAAAATGCACTAGCAAGGCTGAGCAAAAGGTTTGGATTTAGAGTGGTTCCTGGGTTTAGCGACCGCGTAATTTTTAAAGAGCTTTTCTTAAATGGCTTAACTCTACATGATGCGAATGCTGCAAAAGAAATTAAGCTTAACACCTCTGTAGTGGCAGCAAGGCAAGAGCTGAGAAATTTTATAACTGCGCTTAACATACCAGAGATTAATGAAAAATTAGAACAAGAGAGCATGGTTAAGAAAAGAGCTTGATATTAGAATGATTACAGTCTTTTGGTTTAGAAGGGACCTGAGAATATATGATAATCCCGGCCTTCTTGCTGCTGTAAAAAATGGCAGCGTGTTACCGGCATATATATTAGATGACGCGAGCGCTGGTGACTTTAAAATTGGAGCCGCTAGCAGATGGTGGCTACATCATTCTTTGATTGAATTAAATAAATCTTTAGATGGAAAGCTTAATGTATATGTAGGCAATTCGAAAGAAATCCTCACCAAGATTGCGCGCTCACATAAAATAGATGCAGTTTACTGGAACAGGTGTTACGAACCATTTAGAATTAAAGACGATTCTGAAATTAAAAAACATCTAAAAACCATGGGCCTAGATGCACAAAGCTTTAACGCTTCACTACTTTGGGAGCCATGGCAGGTTTTAAAAGCAGATGGAACCCCTTATAAAGTCTTTACACCTTTTTATCAAAATGGATGCCTGAAGGCAGACACCCCTAGAGATCCCCTGAAAGCAAACCTAGGCAATTTACTAAAGGATGAAGCTAACGAAACCACAATAGGGTCATTAAACTTATTACCGAACAAGCAGTGGTATAAAAGCATGGAAAGCATATGGAAAATTGGTGAGCTTGCCGCGCAAAAACAACTTCAGCATTTTTTGGATAATGGGCTACTTGGGTACAAAGAGGGTCGCAATTATCCAGCCAAAGACAATGTATCAAGGTTATTTCCCTATTTGCAGTTTGGCGAGATATCCCCTAATCAAATTTGGCACGCAGCACAAATACACACAAATACAAAGAATATAGCTGATGTTGAACATTTTTTGCGAGAGCTAGGCTGGCGTGAATTTTCATACCACCTACTCTATCATTTCCCAGACCTGCCACGTAAAAATTTTCAAAGCAAATTTGATGCTTTTGAATGGACATACAACGAAACCTTGCTGCAAGCCTGGAAGCACGGCAAAACCGGATACCCAATTATAGATGCTGGCATGCGAGAGCTCTGGCAAACTGGATATATGCATAACAGGGTGCGCATGATTGTTGCATCATTTTTGATAAAAAATTTATTGATCCACTGGCATCATGGGAAAGATTGGTTTTGGGATTGTCTTTTAGATGCTGATCTTGCTAATAATAGCGCAAGCTGGCAATGGGTTGCGGGCTCTGGCGCCGATGCTGCGCCTTATTTCCGCATATTTAACCCTATATCTCAAGGGCAAAAGTTTGACCCCGATGGAACATATAGCTAAGTTCACATAAAAGAGTCATACTAAAAAGGTATTAAAGATGTCGTCTATAGAGCAATATGTTGTTCTGCGTATATGTTTAGCTTGAGCCC
>JAQSWL010000067.1 GCA_029266655.1 Candidatus Midichloriaceae bacterium
AAAGCAGTTGAATATTTTACATATTCATCAATTTTTTACCAAGCAAATTTGGCAAAAGATGAGCTTTAATGCTCTATTTATTTTGAGATTTGGTATAAGGTCTCCCCATAATGTTTTGCAATATAAAGCGAAGTCTATGAAGATCGTCACTGCAAATGCGGCATTCCAGCCTTCTGCGCTATTTTCCTGGATTGCCGCGTCGCTATGAGGCTCCTCGCAATTACTTTCTTATATTTCAGCTGCTTATGTATTTTGGGAATCGCTCATGAACAACGCTTTAAAAAAGCTTTTTAAGTAATCCTTTAGTTTGGTTAGTGATCTCATCCTTGTTCATTAGTGAGTCTACTTTCTCCAATAGTTTTTGAGTGTTAGATGCAATCACTACTTTTATTACTTCATCGGTAATTTGCTTTGAGGCTTCAGATACGGTAATGCCTCCTTGGCTCTGTCCGATCTCGGAGATTTGAATATCAGGTATCTTAATGGATTTTTGCGCAAGCTGAGCTAGGCTAACTGTAGCCACAGCATTAATAATCCTGAAGTCTGAGATAATAATTTTTTTAACTTGTTCTGGATCAGAAGAACTACTTTGACTGGCATTGGGATTTGAATGCACTTTAGTTTTAAATGCGATCAAGTTATCTCCTAATGGCCCCAATTCATATATAATAGTTGGACCATTTATATGGATATAATTAACCTTTATCAATTTAGAAAAAATGGATTTAATATCTAACGAAACCTTAATATCATTTAGTTCAAATACGTTTGTTTCTTTAAACCCTGAAGGATTAGCAATTTGAACTCTCTTAATTAAAACTAAGCCCTCTTTCAAAGAAATAGAAACGGCACCAACCGAAATTTGAGAATTAATTGCACGAGATCCGTATGTTTCAATGGAATACTTTATCACTGCATCAAAATATATGTATACAGCAATAACTACTGCAATTAATAAAGCAATAAACATTAATATAAATTTCTTCATTACTATATCAAACCTATTATTTAAATTGGCATGCGCATAATTTCTTGATATGCAGAAATAAACAGATCTCTAACTTTTACCATAGTGTTAATGGTTATTTGCGCTGTATCAACTGCTTCCACCAATTCTACTAAGTTTGGGCCCAACTCTTTGCCATCTGCTTTGGCAACTTCAAACATAGTTTTACTGGCGCTGCCAATTTTATTTACAGGGTTTTGAATTAGCTCATTGTTGAGCACTGCCCCAAAAGTTTTTACAACTGGAGCTGCAACTGCTTGAGGTGATAATACTGTTAAATCATCGCCTTGTCTTAGTATTGCACGCGGCTTGGATAATTTTAATTGTGCTTCTACCGAAGCCTGAATATTTTTATTGGCTTCAATCGCTTTTCTATATGCTGTTACTGCGGAAATTTGGCCAACCATTACTTTAATGCCTCTAAAATTTTAGATTTATTGGCTCTCGCGATTTCTAAGGCACTTAGGTTTGCCTCATAGGAGCGTTGAGCTTCTTTGGCATCAGCCATCTCTAATACATGATCTACATTAGGATATTTAACATATCCGTTTTGATCTGCAGCTGGATGATGTGGCTCATACTTTAACTTATATTTAGAACGATCGCTAGAAATTTTAGATACTTCTGTAAGGTGAGCGTTAAGCTCTTCATTATATTTGGTATTAACTACTATAACTTTGCGGCTATATGGGGCCTCATTTGCTGTGCGGCCTGGAGTATCTGCATTTGCTATATTTTGAGCTATGATTTTTAGACGCTCGCTTTGCAGCTGTAAGCCTCTTGCAGAAATTCTACTGGACGCAGAAAGGTCATCACCAGCAAACGCAATATGACTAACCAACACTAACATTAACATTATAAGTATACTTCTCGTAAATGAAGAGTTGGTAAAAAGGTATAGACGACAGGGAATTTGGAAAAGTGGAAGAAGCAGCAATGGAGAGCACCGTAAGCCTATATTAATAGGTGCGGACGCGGAGAAATTAGCTGCGACGCTCCAATTTTTCAAATTAACGGAGTATATCCTCATTTTCCAGGCCCCATAATCGCAGTATTTAACATGCTTTTACTTTTATTATAAACATTTATTGCTTCATTTAATTTCATAGCATTTTCACCTTTTTTGTAAAGCTCATTATCTAGATTTACAGAATTACCATTTGGCTTAATCTCACTTATATCACCTTTTACAAGTGCAAATTCTTTTGAACTCTCAGATAAGTCCATATGAAGCGGGTTGGTTTTGTATACTGGAACCGAGTCTTCTCTAAAATTCTTTTTTAGCTCTTTAGGTTGGTATTTAGGAGTATCAGAGTTAGCTATATTTTGAGAAAGCAATTTATCACGCTCGCTTAAATATCTTAAATGCTTATAAAAATCATCAAAGGAATCACTTGCCAATGCAAAATTTATTGGAAGATAAGCTAACAAAATAGCGATTAATCTCATCATATTTTATACCCAGATTTTTGCGCATCTATTATAAATTTATTAATTCCAACATCGGTAAGTGGATGTGAGACCATCTGTTTAATTATTGTATAAGGAGCAGTTGCAATATCTGCACCAACTTTTGCTGCACTTACTATATGGTTAACACTACGGATTGAAGCAGCAAGGATTTTGGTATTAAACTGCGGATAATTATCATAAATTTGCCTTATTTCATCTATTAGCACCATGCCATCTTGGCCTATGTCATCTAATCTGCCAATAAAGGGAGATACATAAGTAGCCCCAGCTTTTGCAGCTAAAATAGCTTGAGCAGGTGAAAAGCATAAAGTGATATTAGTTTTAATCAATTGAGAAGAAAGCTCTTTACAGGCTTTTATCCCATCTAATGTCATAGGAATCTTAATAACAACTTGAGGTGCAATCTTGCACAGCTTTTCCGCCTCTTTTAGCATGTCAGTATAGTTTGCTGAAATAACTTCAACGCTCACCGATGTAGTTACAATCTGACAGATATCTTTAACAAAACTTATTAGACTTGCTCCATCTTTTACTAAGCTTGGGTTGGTAGTTATACCGTCTATAACACCTAGAGAAGCTAACTCCTCAATTTCGCTAATTTTCCCGCTGTCTAAATATAATTGCACTTGCGCCCTAATTTAGTTCCCATAAAAAATATAGAACTATTTGCGCCAATTGCCATTAAAAATTTTCTCTGCCGGACCACTCATTATAACTTTTTGTTCATGCACATTTATATCTAGCGCTCCTCCTTTTAAATGCACTTTTATGCATGGCGCAAGCTCTCTATATTGATGCGCAATTATAGCTGATGCACAAGCTCCACTGCCACAAGCTAAAGTTTCTCCAGCACCACGTTCCCATACCCTGAGCTTTATGGTGTGCTTATCTATAATCTGAACAAAATTGATATTGGCACGATCTGGAAATAGTTCACATTTCTCAAGTTGTGGCCCTACTTTCCCCACATCATATAAATCTAAGTTATTAACAAAATGAATAAAATGCGGATTACCTACATCAATAAAATATCCACCATACCCAATTGCGTTCATGCTTTTAGAGGGAGAATATTCACCCATATCCACTGTTACTTGCTCTGAATCTTTACCCAACGTACAGCTCAACTTTCTATTTCCCACACGAATTATGCTAGTGAGTAGATTTAGCAATTTGGCTACGCATCTTGTAGCATTACCACATGCACCTGCTTCTGAGCCATCTGGATTGTAAATACGCATTAAGCAGTCAACATCCTCGCATGATTCCATAATGATCAATTGATCGCATCCAACACCAAAATTTCGATGGCATATAGCTTGGATATCGTAAGCACTTAATTTTTTAGGAGGATTTCCAATGTTATTCACAATAACAAAATCATTCCCTAAGCCATGCATTTTGACAAATTCTAAAATCATATTGCTCACTTCAAATAGTTCTAGTATACACCAGTTTACAGTCTAATGTACTTCTCGTAAATTAAGAGTTGGCAAAAGGTATAGACGACAGGGAATTTGAAAAAGTGGAAGGAGCAGCAATTTCGAGCACCGTAAGCCTATACTAATAGGTGCGGACGCGGACAAATTAGCTGCGACGCTCCAATTTTTCAAATTAACGGAGCATGCATCCGTAGCTCAGCTGGATCAGAGCGTTGCCCTCCGAAGGCAAAGGTCGTGGGTTCGAATCCCGCCGGGTGCACCAAATTCTTTAAATCTATACATCAAAACTAATATTTAATCTCCAATTACCCTCTTAAAAAGTCCACAAAGCGTTGCGCTAAAACTTTATAATCATGATTGGCAATTACATACTCTTTAGCTCTTCGCCCCATCTTGCTGCGTTCTTTTTTAGAAAGATGAATTGCTTCTTCAATAGCCTTTGCAAGTGCTTCCGGGTTTTCTGCCGCTATACTAATGCCACACTTAACCTCATCCACAAGGTCTTGCCCTGATTCTATAGCGCTAATTATAGGGGCGCCTGCAAACATATAATCATATAATTTATTTGGGCTGATTCCAAATTTAAATAGCTCTGTTTTTTGAAGCCCCATATATGCAAAATCTACATGTTTTAAAATTACGCTGATTTCATCTTTACTCATTTTATCTATAAAAATCACATTAGAAGGAGCGCTCTTTTTAAGATTTTCTTTCTCTGGGCCATCGCCAACTATCAGGAATGTTACCGGCAAATTCATAACTCGCAAAGCGGCTTGCACTAGATTATCTAAGGCATTTGCAACTCCAAGTGCCCCTGTGTATGCTATTACCATGCGGCCTTGCCCCTTGAGATTTTTTATAAGCGAGAGGGTGGTATTGTCTTTTGTATCCAAAGATTTCTTTTCATCACCTAAACATATACCATTAGGTATGTGCAAAAAGTTTTCTTTTTTCACCCCATCTAAGGCAACATGGCTGAACGTGCATGGCAAAATAGAAACAATTTTATCCGACATCTTATACGCAAACCATTCAGCAAAACGCATAACCAATATAAAGGGATGCCATTTGCTCATACCACCTAATTCTATAGGACTCAACGGCCACAGATCATGAATTTCAAATACTAGTTTAGCGCCAGAAAATTTAGCAATAAGAAACGCTGGAAATATATCTAAAGGGTAAGTTGATGAAGCAATTACCACATCAGGTTTTTGCATAGCTAAGGCAGGCGCTCGCACTATAAGTTGCAGCATAAATAAGATCATGCTGATGAACCTCATGATCCCATTGCCTGTATATTTGTTAGTTTTTAGCCAAAGGTGATCGACGCCATCTATTTGCTGATGGCCACTGGATTTAGGCTGGATTTTACGCACATGTGAGTAAGTAGCAGCTATTACTAACGGCTTATGGCCAATCTTTAACCACTCACGGGCTAAGTAATATGGCCTAAATTCCATGCCCATTTCTGGGGATCCAGCGTAATGATTTATAAGTAGAATTCTCATGGTTCAGATGTTATACTAACAAATAGTGTATATCAATCAGATATGATAAATGGCTAGTAATCCTCAATTTGAATCCTATTTGTTAAATAACCCAAGTTCCTCTTTAAATGTTTTTAGAGACTTGTACGTGTCGAATTTAGAGCGCTCAATTAGCCTTGAGTTGCAAAAGCTGTCGGTTGATTTTAATACACTTACAGATGACCAAAGGCATAGCTTTTTTCAGGAAGTTGATAAGGCTTTATCTACCATAAATGCACTGCGCGATATGATTGTAGACGCTAAAAAGCAAGAGCAGGAAGAGCTTTCTGACAAACAAAATTTCAGTAAGGAATTAGAAGAAAAGCTGAAAAAAGAACAAGAGGAGCAAGAGCAGAAAAAAACAATGGAGAGTCTAAGTGTAGCAATACAGAGAGCCGCATTAAAAACCGCCGCTGATGTTAACGAATATAATTCTCCATCCATTAATGCGTTGGAAGCTCTTAACGCTCTAACAGCCCGTTATAAAGAAACTAATGCTAAACTTGTTACAGAACTTAAGGAATTGCAAAAAGAACTAACTAGCAAGGCAAGGATTGTTCCCGATAAAGATTCAAGCGTGCAAAACTCTCTGGCCTTCAACCCTATCGACAACACAATAAGCCAAACTGGTGTTTTAATAGCAGTTTTAAATGATAAGAATAACAAGCAAGCTATATGCGAAGCACTTGGCGTTCCTACAAAATCAGTTATAGAATTATCCGCAGATGGTAAAGAGATATATGTACAAGGTGATGAAAGCAAACGCTTACCTTTCTCTATTGTAGAAGAGAAATTCCGCACAGTTGAAGCTACACCACAAGTTTTTAGAGATGTAAGTTTAATTCGCAAAAATCAAGAGTTATACGAGAATAAAAGCGAATACTCAGTAGAATCTGGCAAGCAATTAAACGTAGCAAAAAATGAAAGCAGAAAGTGGCTAACAAAAGTTTTGGCTGAGCGTGGCATTGTATTTGATGAAAATAAAATAGATTCACAAATGGCTCAGATTATTAGTACAAATCCTGGGAAAAGCTTTGTTGAAAGGCTTGAACATGAAAGAGGTGTACTTGCTTCAATTAACAGACAAATTGAAGAGCATAAAAATGTTGTTAAAGAGATTAATGCAGCCCCTGGAATGCAGCATCATAATTTGCTCGTAGAAATAAGACAGGGTGTCAAATTAAGAAAGGTTGAAGTTGATAAAATTAATGATAGATCTGCGCCTAATGTTAAAGGTTCTTTTACCGAAAAAGAAGTAGCTAAAAATAAAAGTTCTATAGATTCACCTTCTATTTAGGCCTTTTGACTATCATCAAATGATAAATTCTTATACAATGACACTTGTGCAACTCCTTTTTTTAAGCACTGGTATCCTACCAGATTAGGTGTTGCACTTCACCTTTGATTTTCCCGACTACTTCTCTAGGCATATGCCCAGAGAAGTTCATACTGCTTTAGTCATAAAAATTGTATTAAAATTGTATTAGGCAGTGTTAACAAACCCTTTTAAAAAGGAATAAGATATGGTAAAGTGTGGGAAAAAGGTATTTATGACCCATAGACTGTACCCAATAACAGAA
>JAQSWL010000011.1 GCA_029266655.1 Candidatus Midichloriaceae bacterium
TACTCCATCTTTCTCTTTAATTGATACCTGTCTACCAATTATACTAAAGTATTCGCCTAAAGGCGAGGGTGTTTTCCCATCCCACATAACTACATAAATCCTAGCTTTCTCATTTGCCGGAAATGTAACCACGCTAATTTCCCAAAGCTTTAATTTAGTTATATATCTGTATTCGCCATCGAAAAATTGGTCTTCAATTTGAAAGCCAATACTCAATCCATCTATCGCACCTACCTTAAGAAGCTCATGCACTTCTCTACCGCGCTCTATAGATGTAAGAATTCTCCCTTCGACATAAAGACCATTTACAGTCTCCTCAATTTTAGTAAACACCCCAATTGGTGATTCTGGCTCGTGCTGCCATAATAGTTTTATCGAAGTTGCATCAAGACTCCCGCCAAATGCGCCTGGGAGGATGATGTCATGATATGAATCGACCACATTATAGATACTTGCATAACCAGAAAAACATCCTTCCTCATCTGGTTTTGATTTGATTTCTAAATGGTTACATAGTATTTTTTGCATAATATTATTTACTCCTTAGATTCATGAATTATTGGTTAGTTAAAAGTGAGCCTGGAAATTACTCAATTGATGACCTGGCAAGAGATGGCAAAACCTGTTGGGATGGCGTTAGAAACTATCAAGCCCGCAACAACTTAATGAAAATGAAAGTTGGCGATATGCTGCTTGTTTATCATTCTGTGCACAACCCTAGTATTGTCGGCCTTGCAAGCGTTACTTCTACTTACTATCCCGACCCTACCGATGAAACCTCTAAATTTTGCGCACTAGACGTTAAATTTGAGCGCAAGTTCAAAACACCATATTCACTTACACAGGTAAAGGCTAACCCAAAACTTTGTGATTTAGCTCTTGTAAAACAAGGCAGGCTTTCTGTAATGCCAGTGAATAAAGAACAATGGGAAGAAATCATGGGCATTGTAGAACCATCATAAATATTACATCATTATATCGTTACGAGAAACCTATAGTGATGAAGCAATCTAGTCTTTCTTATTTTTTAAACTGCGGCGCTCCAATTTTTCAAACTAACGGAGTAGACGACAGGAAATTTGGAAAAGTGGTAGGAGCAGCAATTGCGAGCACCGTAAGCCTATGCCAATAGGTGCGGACGCGCAGTAATTAGCTACGACGCTCTAATTTTTCAAATTAACGGAGTATATCTCCGTTAGCTATAGGCCCAAGCCCCACCGATGCGCGCTTTTCGTTAATAGTTAAAAACGAACAATTTTCCACTCTGTTCCACACCTCTTCTCTTCTTGCAGAAAGCGCACTAATATTATCTATATCGCAAGCAAGCGAGAGATTAGAAGAATAAAAAGGCAATAACCAATTACTTAAAGCTTCAATTACATTTTCAGCCATCGGTAATATGGTTTGCTCCCATAAGGCAAGCCTAGCTTCTTGCAAATTAGAATAAGTATTATCTCCTGGTATACCAAGCAATTGTGGTGGGACACCAAGTGCTAGCGCTATGTCACGCGCTGAGCTATGTTTACTTTCAATAAAATCCATATCTTTAGGGCTTAAGCTCATCTCTTTCCAATCCAATCCACCCTCGAGTATTATTGGGCGCCCTGCGTTACGTGGCCCGGAAAATATTGCATCAATCATAGATTTAAGCTCGCTGTATTGCAATTCGGTTAGCCTATCTCTACCGCCATCAGTATCTACAATTATCGCACCTGAAGGGCGAGCACCATTTTGTAACAATGCCTGGTTCCACTCACCTGCTTGATTATGCTGGTCTATGCTGTAAGCTGCTGCCTCTATAGACGATAAACCATACCAATCTGAAAGTGGATGGAAGTTCTTTATATGCAATATTTGCGACCGACCTGTTATAGGATCCACCGGATATTCTATAACCTGCTTACCTACCTTATAGCTATATGCTTTAGGTAGCAAATTACTATCAGACACTATCGAAACTCTGTCTGGCCTCAATGAGTAAAGTTCAGCAGGTTGGTTATTACTGCCGCATATTACTAAAATAAAGGCATTACCCGAAATCTGCCTGTATGAGTAAATAGATTCTAAAAACTCTTTGCCGCTTTGCGTAGGGTTTGGTTTGCTAAGTAATTTTAAAACTTGGTGTGTATGCAGAACATTTTCGCCAGAATATAATTTTAGAGGAATGCTTGCAGCAGAGCTAGATATCATATTTATAGCTCTGTGTGCTATTACATTTTTGATATAAGCTTCATCGGCAAATTTTTTGTATTCTCGGTTCATCCACACCGCTCTGCCGGACTCGCATAAGTAAGACTTCCCGCTAAAGCTTTTCTCATTAGCTAAAAACTTACTGCTTAACTTTTTCAACATAAGATACCATTCCTAATTGATGACGGAATGCATAATAGCAAAAGCTTTAGGCACTATGGAAGTCATGTTGAGGGAAATTTAATAAATTTATAACCAATAAAAAGCAAAACATAAAGAAAGGCCTGGCGCTACCGGGGCAAGCGCTTCTAGCGCTGCGCCAGGCCTGCAAGATCTTCTATAAAGATCTTGCAAAAAATGAACAAACAACGGTAACCCGTTGTTTGCATTATTGCTTTTTATTAAATTAAAATACTCTCTCTTTTTATGGCTTTTATATTTCTTAGCACTTTCAACAGTTATGGAGCAAGCACTGACCAGGGAGGGGCATTAATTACGAGCACCGTAAGCCTATGTCAATAGGTGCGGATGCGGATAGATTAGTGCGACACTACAATTTTTCAAATTAATGGAGTATACTACCCCATCTTACTCACACAATCTTAGATTGCCACACCTTTTTGATTCTTTGAGCCTCATTTCGTGTGTACTTAACCATTGATTACCCAGAGCTACCTCTGGCTCTGCAACCTTTTTCATCTCTACTTGTTTAGTATAAAAGCCTTCACGCTTAATATCATTAACTATCAAAAACCCTCTGTTGTTTTTCTCAGCTTCTGCTTTTATAAGCCTTACACACTTAGTGAGATTTTCTGCCCCCAATCCAAAAAAAGGTGTATCCAAAATTACCAGATCCTTATCACTTACAATTGCAGAGATTAATTTTACTATTTGTTTTTGCTCATTATTCAAAGTTTTTGGTTTAGTATTAGGGTCGATTTGAAATTGTCCCAACAAACCATTTATCCTATCCAACTTATCATTTTCCAAAACCAGAGGGCCAGCAATATCTTGTGTCAAGCTAAAATTAGAAACAGGGAGATAACTATTACCTGATATATAGTATGAATCAGTTCTCTTAATTTCTCCTTCACTAATAAACACACCAAATGTTACTGCTTTCATAAAAGTGCTTTCACCACCTTTTAAGCGAATTATATCTCTTTTATTAACCAATAAGTCAGTGACTTGCCTTTGCTCTCCAGTCTTTAAAGCTAAAGTCAAGCTTTCAACTTGTAATAAAGCATCTACTTCGGATTCTTTAATTTTTTCTTCTCCTTTGTCTGCAAGCTTTTCAGCTTCAGAAATTTTACCAGTTAGCTCATTTAAATTATCCCTAGAGAATATTAAGCTATTTTTAAGATGATAAAATTCTATTAACCCTTGGGTTAAATTTAGCACCTCATCAGCGTAATATATTATTGGCTTAAATACATGCTTATAACTAACTTCCGTATATAAAATTGTTACATAACCACAAAGCATTATTAACCCGCCCTTAGCTAATGGGTTTATAGACAAATATTGCTGTGCTCTTACTATAAAATTAAGTTTGTCTTCAATATAACATTGCTCTTTAGAATATTTATCTAGCTGCCCTTTTAACGCTCCTCTTAAATGCCTTCCTTTTACTTTGCTAGCATGCTCAAGCATCTTTTCCTCTACATCATCTTTAAGCTCGTTAACTTGATTGAGATTAGCGTTTTCAGCATTATATTTTTTATCCAAATAAACTTCTGCAGCTACTCTTGCAAATATTAATGATGCTATAGACCCAATTACAGCGTACTCATTATTAAGTGGGAAAGGTAGAAAAGGTGTTATCTGCCTCAAAAAAATCATCAAACTTTTGGCTGTAGTACAAATTTTATAAATCTCTGTCGGTGCCTTAATCAAGGTTAATGCATTCTCTATAAGAAACTTAGTATTGTCTCTTAATTCAGAAAACTTTAGTTGACCATAGCCTCCAAACTTATTAAGAAAAAAAGGCGTTTCTGTATTTTCATAAACTTTCTCTAAAACAAAATTCGGCAATAAATCATTAACCGATTTATTAATATATCCAGAAAAACAATTCATTAAAAACCCAGAAACTGAGTATCTAAAGCTAAACAACAGTGAACCTTTTAATGCGCTCTTTAAGCCTTCTAAGTTTTGCTCCTTCACAGCCCAAATGGGAGATGCGTGTATAAAATTTTCCTTGTTACGGCCAATCGCCAAGTCCCATATCTCATTATAATAAACAGAAAGAATAAATTGAGCACCTACTAGCAAGATAGGTTTTATCCCACCCTTGCGCGGGTCAAAAACTGAAGCTAACATTACCAAGCTGCTTTCAGAAAATCCTGTTATAGCGCTTAAAGATATATTTTGCAAAAAACTCATAGAACCTATATACATTATGCTTTTCCAGCATTATATATGAAAAAATAGCTGATTAAAAATTATATTTCTCTAATTGTTTCTTTTATAATTTCTCTTAAAAGTTAATACTAAAGCAAGAACCAAAAACAAAAGCGGAACTCCCCAAAGCATAAATGTATAAAAATTTAACTTTGGCTTAAAGCTAATCTGGTTACCATAATATCGCTCCAACTCAGCTATAATTTCATCATCCGAATTACCCAATTGTATTTTTTCATTAATAAATTTACGAATCTCTTTGGAAGTACGGGTGCCAGATTCTTTCACTGATTGAGCCACACACGTAGGGCAACGCACTTGATCATAAAGCTTTTGCGCCCTAACTTGATCTTGAACACTCAATTCTGAACTCATACATGCAAAAGGTACAAGCACCAAAATTAATAAAATTCTAATCATCTTCATACTCCTAAAATTTGCGCTAGTTTATCATAAGAAGAATTTATATAATCCCTTTCATTAGACAACTGGCTTAAAAATTGTTCAATTTGTGGATATAGCGAGATAGCCAAATCCAGCTCAGGATCACTGCCAGCTTTATATGCACCTATGCGAATCAACTCAACCATTTCCTGGTAATTTGCCAAAATCCTGCGAGCTGTATTCGCAATTAAATTCTCCCTATCCGAATTACAATTAGGCACCATCCTAGAAATGCTCTGTAATACATCAACTGATGGGAACCTACCTCTTGCTGCAATTTCTCTACTAAGCACTATGTGGCCATCTAATATAGATCTCACAGCATCAGCAATTGGCTCATTGGCATCATCACCTTCCACCAAGGTAGAGAATATACCAGTAATGTTTCCACTCTCCTGCACACCTGGACCTGCACGCTCCAAAAGTTTTGGCAATTCGGCAAAAACCGATGGGGTGTAACCCTTAGATGTTGGCGGCTCTCCAGCAGCAAGACCTATTTCCCTTAAAGCCATAGCAAACCTGGTTACGCTATCCATCATGGTCAAAACTTCTTTGTTTTGATCCCTAAAGTATTCAGAAACCGCCATGGTCATATATGCTGCCTGTCTACGTGCCAGAGCTGATTCATCAGAAGTTGCAACAATCACTACCGCATCTTTTAAGCCTTCTTCACCTAAGTAGTCTTCTATAAATTCATTTACCTCACGCCCCCTTTCCCCTATAAGCCCAATTACTTTAACATCAGCTGAGGCAAATTTAGCAAACATAGAGAGTAATACAGACTTCCCTACCCCAGACCCTGCAAAAATACCTAGCCTCTGCCCACGGCAACATGGGATGAAAACATCAATTGACCTAACCCCCATATCCATCTTTTCACGCACACGCGTACGTTCATTAGCTTTAGGCGGAGCGGCTTTTAGGGCATACCCTATTTCACCTTTAGGCAAAAATCCTTTGCCATCAATAGGCTCACCAAAACAATTTATTACCCTTCCACGCCATGCTTCAGAAGGATAAATAATCTGGGAGCAATTTATTAGTGAAACCCTGGAGCCCGAACCTACTCCAGAAACGTCTTCAAACGGCATGAGCAACGCTTTATGCTCCTTAATCCCTACTACTTCAGCTTTTATTAGAGAGCCGCTTCGGGATTCAATTTCACATAAAGACCCAATAGATGCAAAAGAATTTATACCTTTTACCTCAATTATTAGACCTTTTACTCCACACACACGACCTTCTATGATATAGTCCTCAAGAGATGAAATTTTGTGCGCAAGGTTTGCAAATATCTGCGTCATGATAAACTCTTTATTATAAGATCGTTATATAATTAATTAATGTATATGAAATTTCAAACAGTAACTATAACTTCTGAAGATGCAGATATAAGATTAGACAGATATTTTAAAAGATACCACCCCGAAGTTAGCTTCGGAGTGATAGCTAAGCTTGTGCGCAAAAAGGATATTAAACTTAATGGTAAGCGTGCAGATATCTCTACGAAGCTCGCTGAAGGTGATAGCTTGTCTTACCCAAAACTACAAGAGACAGCATTAACCACCAGAGATTCTATTCAACATAAAGATAAGGACATAGAGTTAATAAAAAACTCAGTAATCTTTATGGATGAAAATATAATTGTGCTAAATAAACCTTCTGGGCTTGCTGTACAAGGAGGCAGCAAAATTAAAATAAGCGTAGATGACCTTGCAGAATATCTTAAATATGATTACAAAGATAAACCAAAATTAGTGCATAGGCTGGATAAAGAAACCAGCGGCTTATTAGTGCTAGCAAGAAAAACCAGCATAGCAGCAGATTTATCAGAGGTTATAAAGCGCAAAAATTTTCACAAAATTTATTTAGCCCTTTGCTTAAATACGCCAAAATTAGCAAGTGGAAAAATCGATATGCCGATTGAAAAAACTTTAGACACAAAAACAAACTTTGAAAAAGTAACTACTACTGCAAAAGGAAAAAATGCAGTAACATATTATAAGGTCGTAGATAAAGCCGCAAGTAAGTATTCGTTAATTGAAGCGGAGATTATTACCGGGAGAACACACCAAATACGTGTACACTTAAGTTCTATAGGCTGTCCAATTATGGGAGACGACAAATATGGAATCAGGTCCGAAATTTCAAGTGGAATTCGTGACAAACTTTATTTACATGCCTATAAACTTGAGTTTGAATTAAAAGGTAAGAAATATAAATTTGCCGCTGATTTACCTAATTACTTTGCGGATGCGCTGAACGATTTTGGCTTAATACTAGAAGATTAGATAGAGGAGTAAATTTTGCTATGAAAAATATAACTGCCATTTACCCAGGCACGTTTGATCCCATAACTTTTGGGCATCTAGAAATCATAAAACGCGGCGCTAAAATTTTTAACCATATAATAATTGCTGTAGCTGAGGATACTAATAAATCTCCACTTTTCTCTGTTGAAGAGCGCGTTGCAATGGCTAAAGGTGAAGTGGCTAAATTAAAAAGCACCACTACAAAAATAGAGGTATCTCCTTTTTCTGGGCTATTAGTAGACTTTGCATCAAAGTCAAACGCTACAGTGGTAATACGAGGCCTTAGAGCAGTTTCCGATTTTGAATATGAATTCCAAATGGCTTACATGAATCAAAAAATTAACTCTAAAGTTGAAACCCTTTTCATCCCAGCTAATGAGGCCAGCAACTTTATTTCTTCACGTTTTGTTAAAGAAATGGCCCGTCTTGGGGGGAAAATAGAGGGATTTGTATCACAAGAAATAGCGCAAAAACTATATGAAACTAGGAAATAATATACTTTTCGCAAATAAAGAGTTGGCAAAAAGGTGTAGACGACAGGAAATTTGGAAAAGTGGTAGGAGCAGCAATTGCGAGCACCGTAAGCCTATGCCAATAGGTGCGGATGCGGAGAAATTAGCTGCGACGCTCCAATTTTTCAAATTAACGGAGTATACATACATAATTGCTTTGATACTTTTCATTATTTCAGCACAGTTTGCATATGCTGAAGTAGGCCCAGTTACTGGGCTTCCACTTCCTAGATTTGTATCATTAAAATCATCCGACACGAACTTGCGTAAAGGACCCAATGTTAGATTTCCCATTAGCTGGCATTATCAACGTAAAGGTTACCCTATGATGCTGGTAGCAGAATTTGAGAATTGGCGCAAACTCAAAGACTTTGATGGCTCCGAAGGATGGGTGCACGAGAATTTAATTACCGGCACAAGAAATGTAATGATAATTGCAAACAAATATAAAACTAAAAACACCATGTATCTTGAGCGGAAGGCAGAATTAATAATCTTTATGCATCCTGATGAAAACTCCTATCCTATGGCAAGGGCACAAATAGGAGTTCTTGCTAAGCTTAAAAAATGTCAGAAAGAGTGGTGCAAAGTCAAAGTAGAAAATTATTCTGGGTGGATTTTAAAAGCTAATCTATGGGGTGTTGGCACAGAAGAGGTTTTTGATTAACCATTCTGTAATCGCTATAAGGTAATCCAGGGCAAACAGCACTGCGCTTTACCTTTCGCATGATAACTTGTATACTCTCACGCCTATCTCAAAGCAGGAAGATACTAGTTCCCTGGTATCATGAATCCCTTTAACTGCTAAAAGTCCTGTCGTTGCAACTATTACTCCTGTTTCTAAATTTGATGAAACCAAGTTAAGCGCTGTTGAAAATAAGCTATGCGCTGTATTAATATGATGTTCATAAACAATAGACACTGCCGTGTTTTTACATATTTCTATGCTCGTAGGCACATGAAAATTTATATCCGAGCGATTGAGAAATTTACCTATATGATGATGTATATCTAAAATAATTGGGAGCCCACCCAATACAGGATCAGCGGCTTTACAAATCCCATAATCCTGCCAGAATGTTCTTGCCTTTTGGATTTGTGTCCAGGTCTTGCAAGCATCTGTAAGAGAAGCTATCAATTCTTCTTTACCAAGCTGTTCTAAGAAATGCGCTATAGGAACACGATACATATAATAACACCTAAGAGACATCAAAAGCTCCGTTCCTTTCTCTATGTTTTCAATCCAGTTTTTTGCTAGTTCCATTGCCCCGCTTTTTCTCTTTTCCAACCTTGAGGAAACCTTAGAAACAAGTAATTAATTGGAAGAAATGGTGAAAACAGGCCTCGCTGAGTATTGCGTCGCCAAAATGCCACTCTAAAGCTCTCTAACATAATTCAATCTTTTTTTTTATTATTTCCATGTACAATAGCATAAGTCTATTACAGAAATATTAAACAATACAAAAAATCATACCCCCTGCATCATGACTAGAGCGCAGGTAATATCAGCTTTACCAGCCGCTTAATTATCTCTAAGCCCTGCATTATTAACTCTTTTAATCAATCTATGTCCCACTTGAAGTAAGAATATTCACGGCATTTATGTTTAATTTTCTTTCGAATTGCCGGTATATTCAACATTCAAAAATAACTGCAGTTGAAGCAACCTTAGCAATTAAATTTTTAATTGGCCCCAATTCATCATCAGTTATAGAAAAATTCATTCCAGGACTATTTAAGCTGACATATGGAGTTTTAGATCCATGAGATCTTATAAAAGTTTGTATAGCATCGCCGTTGCAAGCATAAACCAAGCTTTCGCAAGGGTCCCCATTATATTCCTCTATAGTGGGCACACCTTCCTGAATTATAAGCGCCGTGTTTTGTACACCCTGTTTAATAGACTGCATGCTATGTCTTTTCTTTTTATTAATACTTATTATATCTTCGCCAGAATATGCAACCATTAAACCCATTCCATAAGTACCTTGGTTAGCTTTAACAAACACAAATGGGCGCTCGTTTATTTCATGTTGAAGATATTTCTCTTTAATTTTTGATATCGTATGCTCTACCTTTGCAGCAAGATCCTCTAACCCCACACGATTTTTAAAATCCACACCTTCACAATCAGTAAATTTAGTACTAAGCAACCAAGGATCCAAATTATGCAATTTGCATAATTCATCCATCAACGCATTGTAAATTTCAAAATGTTTATGCTTTCGGCGCGATAACCAACCCAAATCAACACTTGGAATAACAGGAATTTTAGTGTCTGCAATTACTTCGGGTATTCCAGCCGTCAGATCATTATTAAGCACTACTAAATCTATATCTTTCAAATTAGTGCCTACTTTTGCATTAAATCCTGCTACCTTAAAAATAGTAAGAAGAGTATCAAGGTTTTCCATATACTTGGTATTACGAGTAAAATCCTCAGGGAATATCAAAATATTGCGCACATACGGGAAATGAGCTTGCAAATAAGATTTAACATGCTGGGCGAAAAGTTCTATACCAGATTCATTAAGGTTATTAAACCCAGCTGGAAACACATTAGTATCAACAGGGGCAATTTTAAACCCAGAATTACGGATATCTATAGAAGTAAAAATAGGAAGAGCTTTTCCTGCAGGTTTAGAATTCAAAAACTCATGTATAGCTCCTATATGAATCTTTATATATTCGTTTAAAGACTCGGTAATATTTGCCATATCTTTAAATCCCGCTCCATCTCTTTACTAAAGAATTTTTAATATCATATAGATCTAAAAGCCTACCAATGGTTTGGTTCACAATATCATCTATAGTTTTAGGGTGATTGTAAAAAGAGGTAACTGGGGGCATAATTATTCCTCCCATCTCGGTAACTGACTGCATAGATCTAATATGCCCTAAATGCAAAGGCGTCTCACGGAATAGCAATACAAGGCGTCTACGGTCTTTTAGAGTAACATCTGCTGCGCGAGAAATTAAAGAGCTAGTACACCCAGTTGCAATTTCCGACAAAGTTTTAACTGTGCATGGCGAAATTATCATACCATCATGAATAAATGAGCCACTCGCAATGCTTGCTGCAATGTCATTGTTGTGATGATAATAATCTGCAAGTTTTATCACATCATCTAGCTTTAATTCAGTCTCATGTTCTATAGATAATTTAGCAGATTTGGTTACCACTAAGTGCGTTTCTACACCGCATTCCTTTAGCACCTCAAGTAATCTAATTCCATAAATTGCGCCACTGGCCCCAGAAATCCCAACTATGATTCTCTTTTTCATAATATCTCAAATTGATTTGTTACCGGATACCTTCTATCTTTGCTAAAATTTTTAATTGAAATTTTTGTGCCAAGAGGAGCTTGTCTTCTTTTATATTCAGAGATCTTTAGCATTTTATAAATTTTAATTATCAATTCGCGATTATAACCCATTTCCACAACCGCTTCAATACTTTGATTATTCTCCACTAGTTCATATAATATTTTATCAAGCACATTATATTCTGGCAGAGTGTCGGTATCTAATTGCCCATGTGAAAGCTCAGCGCTTGGCGGTTTGAGAATTGAGTTTTCTGGTATTACATCAAGTTTTTCAAAGCAGGAAAGCATAGGCATATTTTTATTTCTATATCTACATAGATCATAAACTTGTGTTTTATATATATCTTTAATAGGTGCAAAACCACCACACATGTCTCCATAAATTGTGGCATATCCACATGCATACTCAGACTTATTTCCAGTGCTAAGTAGTATAGCGCCGCTCTTATTGGACAGTGCCATTAACATAATGCCCCTGATGCGAGACTGTAAATTTTCTTCAGTTATATCTGAAGGAACATCACCAAAATGCGGTGAAAGCTCTGCGAGAACTACATCGACTGATTTTTGAATTGGCAAATGTATTGGGTTCACTCCCAAGTTTTTTGCCAGAGATTCTGCATCTAAAATGCTATGGTTACTAGAATATTTAGAAGGCAGCTTTACTAAAATCAAATTTTCCGGCCCTACCGCATCGGCTGCAATTGTTGCTACTAATGCTGAATCTATGCCTCCAGAAACTCCTATTATAGCTTTCTTAAACCTATTATTTATAATGTAAGATCTCAACCCTAATATCAAAGCATTATAGATACTAGCAGGTGTTGATTCCTCACAAAAACCAGATGATACCGTTTTTGTGAAATCGCTATTGATGATCTTTTCCTGCCAAAAACTAGGAGAGACAATATATTTCCCTTCCGTATTCATGATAAATGATCCACCATCAAAAACCAACTCATCCTGAGCACCGCATGAGTTTACATAAATGAGTGGCAGCTTATGATTTTTTACAATCCTGTTTGCCAAGTTAGCGCGCCTTTTAGCTTTATGAATATCATATGGAGAAGCATTCAAACTTATAAAAATCTCAGCTCCTTGAGCAGCTAATTTGGCTGGGATCTCATCTTTCCATATATCCTCACAGATTAAAAAACCAATTTTTTTCCCTCTCCACTCTACTATATTGTTATTACGCCCACGGCTAAAATTTCTTTTTTCGTCAAACACACCATAATTAGGCAGATAGCTTTTATAAATTTTTGCTAATATTTTGCCTGACTCTATAAGCAAAAGTGCGTTATAAATCTTTTTATTCTCTCTAATTGGGTGCGTAATGGCAATTGCAGATTTAAGATTGCAGCTTCTAGTTAATATCTCTTGTAAAACCTCATCACAGGCTTTTAAAAAATCTAAGTTTTCCACCAAATCTTCTAAAGGGTATCCCGTTAGTGCAAGTTCAGGAAATATTATTAAATCCGACTTACCATCCTGCTCGTGCCAAATCTCCATGCACTTAGAGAAATTTTTCCCTATGGCACCTAAATTCAGTTGAGTTTGTGCTACAGTAAATATCATGCTAAGCTTTGGCCATAAATAATGAGATTGGGAAAAAGATAATATTTGGGATTAATTCATAAATTCCATAATCATCTAAATATAGCAAAAAACCGCAAATTATGAAAGTCTAGATTTTTTGTTTCTCATACCAAATCTCATAATTTAAACTATTTGTATACCCCTTCTTCATTTGCCTTAGGATCCTTTTCTTTTTTGACGAGATATACCCAATTTCTAACCCCCTCCCTTATTGCTGAAGGAACTCGCGGCGAATCTTTAAGAGGTTTTTGGTTTTTTACAGATCCTAAATCTAGAGATGGAGTACCATCTTTTTTCTTATCGCTTCTGTGCGCAGAAGAACTGGGCTTTAAAGGGATGGGCATATTCTTTTTTCCCTTCCTTTCATCAACATCTTCAGAAGCCTCACTGGAACTAGAAGTAGTGCCATTACTAACACTAGTATCGGTGCTGGTACTGGTGCTAGTGCTGGTGTCACTAGTGCTGATGCTGATATTGGAACCAATGCCAGCGCTAGTAGTGGAGTCGGTGCTAGTGCTATGGGCGATATTGTTTGTAATACCTGCATCAGACTGCTTCACAGGAACACAGAATTTCTGCTTTATATACAACTCCATTGCAATTCTTATTGTTTTTGATAATGAAAAGTAATCTATTTCTTTACCTGTACATTCATCCCTTATCAATTGTCCAAGTGATTCAGATATATCGTTAATATGTTCCGTCTCAATACTTTTACTCCTATTCTCTTTGAACTCATTTTTCTTCTCTTTAGATTTCCCCTTCTCTTTAGGCTTCTCTTCCTTCTCTGTAACTGGGGTACAGTTAACACTTATTTCTCTAAAAAGTATTTTTGCAACAGCTGCAAGATCTTCTGGGTTTATATCTTTTTGTAAGTCTAATTTCGATTCCTCTAGTATCCTCGCCACTATATGTAAATATATGTGAACACGCTCATCGCATATCAAATAATCTATGCTTGCACCTCCACCAAGCTTTGGGTAAATCATTTTCTTCCCAAATAAGTAGCTTATAGCTTTATTAAATGACTTATCAATATCATTATATTTATTAAATTCTGACTTTGCTTTAGCTTCTTGATTATCAATAATTTGCTGCAAATGCGAACTTATATAGCTCACCGAATGCAGATGCATAACTACTCGCATTGGCGCAGGAACCCATTCTTGTAACTTAGTTGAGCTTAATGCATAATTAAGAGCTAAAGTTGCCAAAGTTTTGGCCAAAACCAAATATTTTAAGTCATAGCTATTAACTTTGATACCAGCCTCACTGGCTATAGCCGAAGATACAATACACATTATTTCTGATAACTTTCTTTCCTCATCATATCTGTCATTAGAACCCCCATCTGTAGAACGCTTTAAAGAACCATTATCATCTAAACTTAATATTCTTACAAACAATGGATCCATAACAAATCTTCTACTAATCGTTAATTCTTTTAATACATGTTCTATAGAATTTTTAATCTTGGTCTCATTTGTAACGCTGCATGGATCATTTTTTGATTTTCTAGCGGGGGATGAATCTTCTAAGCTCATTATTTTATGCATGAGCTCCAATTTGTATTCAAATGTTTTAGAATTGATTGAAGAAGTGGAGTTATCCGGGCTTTGCAAGCCAATCTTCTGAAATAACCTTTGAGAAAAGCTCAGGTATTTTAAATTATTGGAAACAAGAGCCGCAAACTCTTCTGATATATTACTGATAAAATCAGGGTACTTATGTAACTCCTCACCCTCATTTTTTAGCTTAACCATATAACTGGACAGAGCTATAAACATATTCAAACTATATTCTTGTATTTTTATAGGATGTGCATCCCCAAAACTCTTCACTTGAGAATTTTCTTTTTCAAATACCTGCTTCCAAACCTTTAAAATTATGACTATAATTGTTTGCAAATCTGTAGTTGCTTCAAATGTCCCATTACCAGTTGGTGTTATTATTCCATTTTCTCTTAACAAAACCATTTGAGCTTCTGTCTTCCGATAAGTATCCTCAAGTTTTCTTATTCTTTCCTCTAACTCATTGCTATATTGCTTTAATACAAACCTAAACATATTTGCAAGCATATATATAGAGTTAGAGACAGCCCCTTTATGCTTTATTTCTCCCACCAGCTTCATAACATATTCGGAATGAGCTGGAGTATAATACCTTAACAATTTTCTCACTGATTCCGTGGTATTTAAATCATATTCTGAAGCATGCCTCTTTTTTTTAGATAGCAAAAGAAAGAGCTGAGATCTCAATTCTTTGAATTCTTTATTTAATTCAATCAATTCATCAAAAGTTTTTCTTTCCTCTTCACTAAATTCCCATTCCTCTAATTGCTTGGCAAACTTTTCCATCACATCGATGCCTTGATACTTTTCTAAGGCTGCTTGAACAGTACGCCCTTTTATTACTGCTCTAACGCCTGGAGAAGCTTTAAATCCATTATTTGCTATAAATTTATTAAATTCCCCCTGAGGTAATTTTTTATTTAAAAATTCTTTCACTTTTTCATTGTTAGCAGGAAATATTATTGAATCATTACCATGCTGAAATTCGATAATTTTATCCCAAATCTCATCTTCTATTTCAACTTTCTTGTAATTTTCTACTATCTGCTTCATACACACCTCTTAAATTATATATATTAACGGTATAAGGTATAATTTAATATTCAAGCAATATTATAGGCCATGTGAGTGAAACAAGTTATACTGAGCCTTAACCCAAGCTGCACCTGCTAATTTATTTTGCAAAATTAACATTATACGCTATAAGACTGATATTAATTAAAAAGCCAAGCCATGCTAAGTGTTAGCCAATACCGACAAAAAGAGCCGCATATAGATATATTACGATTCGCTCTGGCATGGTTTGTTGTGTTTGCACACATATGCCCTTGGTATGATTTTTCTGGGCTTGAGGTTAGCAAATTATTCCTACACATTAACAAAGGTTTAATTAAGCTTTTTCAGACTGGTGGAGAAACCAACCCTGCCGTCCTTTGCTTCATTACTCTTAGCGGATATTGTATCCACAGAAATGGTTTTAGAATAAATCACCCTATATCACTTAGAAAATTCTTTATAAGAAGAACTTTTAGAATATTACCATTATTTTTACTGGGCTCTATATTTGGTGCAATTATCTTTTTTTATTGCGGCCATGAGGAGAAAATCAAAGCGATTACTGGCACTTCTAAACTTAGCGCTTATGGTTTATTCCTAAAGGCTTTCGCCTTACACTCATTCGCTCCATTTAAATTTTCATCCGTATATCAAGGCAATGGGCCATTAATAACAGCAGGTGTTGAATTTTGGCTCTATGTATTTTATCCGCTTGGGTTCTTGATGGTTAAAAAATTTGGCAGCAAAAATTTTGTTTATGCGCTAATTGCATTAACGCTTATAGGGTCATGCTATGCTCAAATTAAGCCATCTATTGCAAGTTGGTGGCATAATGGTTCTTTATGGGGATTTTTAATATATTGGTATATTGGGGTTTTTGCTGTAAGTGAGGAATTTGTCAAGAAAATTAGAGAGAGGGTTAAGTTACTATTGCTAACTTACCTCTTTATCAGTTTATTTTTGATTATAGTAAATAGTAAATTGCAACCTTTACTTGAGATAAGAAAAATTCTATTCGCTTTGATGTTTGGTTATTTTTTATACACTTTAGATCGCAGATCAGAAAAAACTACCACTAACTACTTGCGAAATGAGTATCTAAATAAGCATTTAAATAGAATAATCGAGTCCAGCTATAGCACTTATGCTCTGCATACGCCTATTATAGCACTATGCTTATATTTTAAGGTAAACATAGTATATGCATTTTTATTCATTTTATACGCAGCTTACTTAAGCTATATGATTATTGAGAAGCCATTTATTAATTTCGGGCGCAAGATGTGTGAAAGAAAGGTGTTGTAATTTATAGCTAAAGCAGTATAGAAAGGCATGAAACTTCTGTAAAGAATTGCGGCGCCGTTGGGGCATAACTGTTGGAAGTACTAAGAAATATAAACGCCATAAAAAAAAGAGTATTTTAATTTAATAAAAAGCAATAATGCAAACAACGGGTTGCCGTTGTTTGTTCATATTTCGCAAGATCTTTATAGAAGATCTTGCAGGACTGGCGCAGCGCTTCGCGCTTGCCCCGGTAGCGCCAGTCTTTTCTTTATACTTTGCTTTTTATTAGTTAAATTTATTAATTTACTAAATATGGATGATTATGAGTTGTTATGCTTACAGCACTTTCAACAGTTATGCCGGTAGCGCCAGGCCTTTCTTTATGTTTTGCTTTTTATTGATTTGCTGTTCAAGCTTTTCAAACTAATTTACTATATAGGAGCGAGGAACGAAATGTAGTAAAACCTACATGAGTGATCGAGCAACGCGTAGTCAAATTATAAAGGCTTAGCTATATCAACAACTTACTGGCAGCTTATATCGAGCTGAGGGTTATTGATTACCAGCCTTTACCTCTTCAGATGCTGCTTCATCATGACCTTTGCCTTTTGACTTTTTCTTCAAAACCAATTTAGGTTTAACTTTATCTACTACTACCTGACCATCTATAATAACTTCTGCAATATCCTTGCTTCCAGGGATATCATACATAAGCTCAAGCAGACATTCTTCCATAATAGTTCTTAAGCCCCTAGCACCAGCTTTACGCATAATTGCTTTTTTGGCAATTTCATGCAGCGCATCGTCTGTAAATGATAGCTTAACTCCTTCCATCTCAAATAGTTTTTGGAATTGTTTCACTATAGCATTTTTAGGCTCGGTAAGAATTTTGATTAGAGCTTCTTCGCCAAGTTCATCAATTGTAGCAACTACTGGGAGGCGCCCAATAAACTCAGGTATTAAACCATATTTAAGTAGATCTTCTGGTTCAACTTTTTTGAATAGCTGACCTACATTTAATACTTCTTTATTTTTAACTTCTGCACCAAAGCCAATTCCACTTTGGTTATCCCTAGAAGAAATTATCTTCTCTAATCCAGCAAAAGCGCCACTGCAAATAAAGAGTATGTTTGTGGTATCAATTTGCAAAAATTCTTGCTGCGGATGTTTTCTTCCACCCTGTGGTGGTACCGCAGCTATAGTGCCTTCCATAAGCTTAAGCAATGCCTGCTGCACACCCTCACCAGATACATCCCTAGTAATGGAAGGGCTATCTGACTTACGCGAGATCTTATCAACCTCGTCAATAAACACTATACCCCTTTGAGTACGCTCTATGTTATAATCTGCTGCTTGTAAAAGCCTCAATATAATATTCTCAACATCTTCGCCCACATAGCCAGCTTCTGTCAAAGTTGTGGCATCCGCTACTGCAAATGGAACATCCAAAATTCTAGCTAATGTTTGCGCAAGCAAAGTTTTACCACAACCGGTAGGACCAATAACTAAAATATTAGACTTTTGTATCTCCACTGAGTTGGATGCATCTAAGTTAGCAAGTCTTTTATAGTGGTTATAAACTGCAACCGAGAGAATTTTTTTTGCGTGAGTTTGCCCAATTACATACTCATCTAGAGTTTTGCATATTTCCTGAGGTTTAGGTAAACCCTCACCGCTCATGATCATATTTTTGTGATCATCACGAACGATATCAGAACACAACTCCACACATTCATTACAAATGTAAACAGTAGGCCCCGCGATAAGCTTTCTAACCTCATGCTGACTTTTACCGCAAAATGAGCAATATAAAGTATTTTTGCTATCCGTAATATCAGTACCCATTTGTATACACCTATACTTTAAGTTATGCAGCCTTTTTTTCAACCTTCACTTCGTCATTAGGCGAAGGTCTTCTTTCAACTATCTTATCTATTAATCCGAACTTCATTGCCTGTTCAGGGTTCATGAAATTATCTCTCTCTACACCTCTTTCGATAGCAGACATTTTCTGCCCAGTATGTTTAACATACAATTGATTAAGGCGTTTTTTCAATCCAATTATTTCTCTAGCATGAATTTCAATGTCAGTGGCCTGCCCTTGATATCCACCTAATGGCTGATGAATCATGATTCTGGAATTAGGCAAAGATACGCGCATGCCCTTAGCGCCTGCACATAAAAGCATAGATCCCATAGAGCACGCTTGCCCAATGCAAAACGTAGAAATTTTAGGCTTAATAAACTGCATAGTATCATAAATAGCCATCCCAGAGGTTACAACACCACCAGGGGAATTTATATACATGCATATATCCTTATCAGGATTTTCCGATTCCAAAAATAAAAGCTGCGCCACTATAATAGAGGCCATAGAATCTTCAATTTGCCCGTTAACAAAAATCACTCTCTCCTTCAATAATCTAGAAAAGATGTCAAAAGAACGCTCACCCCTGGCAGTTTGCTCTATTACCATTGGAACAAGGTTCATATTTATTGAATCTTCCACTAGATTATTGAATTTGATACGATTCATTAATTACCTATTAATATCTAATTTTTGTTTATAACTAAATTATAAGTTAACTAGCTTTCTCCATAGCACCTATTTCTTCAGCATATTTCTCAAAGAATTCTTTAGAAGAAATTTCTATTTCTTTTCTTTGTACTAAACCTAAAATATGGTCTACCGCTTTTTCTTCAAGAATAGGACCTTTTAACCTTTCAAGATTTTCTGGCTTAGAATAGAATTCCATAACAATTTTCTCTTGTCCAGGTCTCATCATTGCTTCAGAGAAGATAGCTTGCTGAAGGTCAGATTCAAGAACTTCAATATTATGATCACGCGCAATTTCAGCTAGGATAATACCAAGTCTCACCCTGCGTTTAGCGATCTCTTTATACTCTTTCTTCATCTCTTCTTCGCTCTTACCTTTGAACATAGAAGGGTTAGCTTGCTTCTGAGATTTTATCTCATTCCACATGGTATCAAAGTCTATACCAATCATCCCTTCTGGAACTTCAAAACGGTATACTGAATCAATTTTATCAAAAAGCTTCTTCTTCATGCTTAGCCTTGCTAAACCATTAAAGTCAGCTGTAATTTTTTCCTTAATAAGCTCAAGCAATTTTTCAACGCTTTCAAGACCTAATTTTTCAGCAAATGCATCGTCTATTTCATCAACGCTTTCTGGAATTAAAACCTGTTTAACTTTTACGTCAAACACAGCAGGCTTCCCAGCCAAAGATTTATTGGTGTAATTTTTAGGGAATGACACACGAACCTTAACTTCGTCGCCAGCTTTAGCACCAATCAATTGATCTTCAAATCCTGGGATGAACTGTCCAGAACCAAGCTCAAGTCTTATACCTTCAGCTTTGTTTCCGTCAAATTCTTCATTATTTACTGTACCATGGAAGTCTATGATAACAGCATCACCTTTTTTAGCAGCATGCTTAGCATCCGCTTCTTTAAAAGTTTTAAATTTATCTTTAATTTCATTAAGAGCTTTATCTAAATCTTCTTGAGACGCCTCCACCTTAAAAGTTTCAACTTCTATTTTATCCCAATCCACTTTCGGAACATCAGGTAAATACTCAACCTTCGCAGTAAACACTAAGCTGCTTTTATCATCAAAGCTTTTAATTTCAACAACTGGTTGAAGCGCTGGTTTTAAGTTTTTTTCTGCAAGTATATTTCTCAAAGTTTCATCAACTTCATTCTCAATTATTTTAGAAAGTAAATTTGGCCCTAATTGCTTTCTAACCATTTGCATTGGTACTTTACCATCCCTATAGCCAGCCATTTTAAATGTTTTTTGGCCTTCGGTTAGATCAGCTTCTAGCTTATCTACAATTGGCTTTGCGGGAACGGATATTTCCCACTCATAACATAAACCTTCATGTTTTAACTCTTTAGTTTTGTACCCAGTTTCCATACTTAAATAACCTTTAATTAAAATAATACATCATTATCCGTAATACCATTCTATGAACAAAATAGTATTTCAGGCAAGACCTTTTGCTATATATTTATTATTTAAACTATAAAATGTATAGTATAAAGTTTCTGAATCTTTAATAAAAATTATCCATGAGTAAATGCAAACATTGTGAACAAAACGTAAATGGGAAAGCAGATTTTTGCTGCACCGGCTGCCAAATTGCATATAATTTAATTGGATCATTAAACTTATCTAAATATTACGAATACTGTAAAAACATCTCTGGTAGCAAACCTATGAAGATAAATGCCGTGAAAAATCAACTTAATTACTCAGATTATATTCAAAGTTTGGGCGAGGATTCTTTTCGCATTAATCTTTTAGTAGAAGGAATTCACTGCAGCTCATGCGTATGGCTTATTGAAAACACACTACGCAAACATAAAAGCGTTAAGCAGGCTCATATTAATATGTCTACGCGTAGATTAATTATTATATGGGAAGGAAGCCAAGAAGATTTATCCCCGTTAATTGAACAAATTTTTGCCCTGGGATACAAGCTTATCCCATTTACTCCCCAAGCTGCAGAGGAGGAAGCCAAAGAAAAAGAGAAGGATCTTTTGATTAAAATAGGGGTTTCAGGCTTAGTTAACGTGGCTATGATGATGATAATTTATGGGGTGTGGGCCGGAAACTTTGATAATAGCATGGGGCATTATACAAGGCTAATCACCCATATATTAGCATCTCTAATTGCTATTCCCGCCATTATTTATAGTGGATCTCCATTTTTCCATTCCGCTTTTAAGGCGTTAAAAGCAAAACGCACAAACATGGATGTTCCTATTACTATAGGGATTTTAGGCGCAACATTTATTAGTATACAAGAAACCCTATTAGGCAGTTCATATACCTATTATGATGCTGCAATTGGCTTAATTTTCTTTTTGTTGATAGGAAGATTTCTGGACCTAAAATCTCGCAATCGCGCAAGGGAATTTGCCCATAACTTGTTATTAAATCAGCCAAAAACCATCACTTTAGAGATACATGGGAAGCTTGTATTTTTACCACTTAGTAAAGCAAATGTTGGCGATATAGCTTTCGTAAGTGTTGGCGAACGCAGTCCAGCAGATGGCATAATTATAGAAGGCGAAACCGAAGTAGACAACAGCTTAATAACTGGAGAATCCATGCCAGTTGCCCTTAAAGTTGGCGACACGATTTCATGCGGAACTCTTAACTTAGGCGCACCAATTAAGTTAAGGATTAAAGCATTAGCGGATGACACTCTTTTAGGCGAAATTATAAGGTTGATTGAAGTTGCTGAGCAAAGTAGATCGCGTTACGTAAGAATAGCGGATCAGGTATCCAGATATTTCACCCCTGTTGTATTAATTCTTTCGCTTATAACTTTTACCCTATGGTATTTTATTTGGAATGAAAATTTTAGCACTGCATTACTGCATTCTATTGCTTTACTTATCATCACTTGCCCATGCGCACTTGGGCTTGCAGTGCCCGTAGTTCAGGTTCTTGCCTCCTCTAGACTTATGGCAGGAGGTGTAATTGTAAAGTCGCCTGATGCTTTGGAAAAGTTATCTCAAATAAATCACATAGTGTTTGATAAAACTGGGACACTAACCGAAGGTAAGCCACAAATAAATAATAGAGAACTTATAGATGATAAAGAATTTGAAATAATATCCAGCCTAGCTTCTTTCAGCAAACACCCTTTATGCAAGCAAATTGCTTCAAGCAATTTAAGCTTTGATAATACGCAGGAAATAAAAGGCCAAGGCCTAACTGCTGAATTTAAAGGCGAAACTATAAAACTTGGCAGTAGATCACTATGCGGCGTAACCACCTCTTCCGATGACTCCTACTTAGAAATGTGGTACAAACGCGGCGACCGCTCCCCTATAAGGCTTACATTTTTAGATAAACTGCGCCCAGACGTCAAAGAGACCCTGCAAATCTTCAAAGAATTAAGTATGAAAATAGACATTTTATCTGGCGATAGAGCTGAGGCAGTTATTGCAGTTGCAGAAGAACTCTACATTAGCAATTATCAAGCTGGGGTTTCACCAAAACAAAAATATGAATATCTAAAATTACTTTCGGATTCTGACCAAAAGGTTCTAATGGTAGGCGATGGGTTAAATGATGCTGCCGCCTTCAAAGCAGCCTTTGTTTCCATTTCCCCTTCCAGCTCACTTGAAATAACCCAAACTAATTCAGATATTATTTTTCAAGGGCAAAAGCTATGGCCGATTGCAGAATCGTTTAAAGTTAGCCTTAAATCCAGCAAATTAGTAAAACAGAATTTTGGCCTAGCTTTATTATACAACATTCTAACCGTTCCACTTGCAATGCTTGGATATGTAAATCCAATTGTCGCTGCTATTACTATGTCTACATCTTCTATAATAGTCGTGGTAAATTCTCTTAGAGTGAAGCGGTAAGGTTAGGTCTCTTCGGAAACTCGCTTCTGGTAGCAGGGTGCAAGGAGCCCGCGGAACGGAAGACCGGTGTGTATTAAATATACATGAGGATCTGAGTACCGAAACGACGTCGCAAGCTGCAGCAGAAGTAGAGTTTCCGGAGAGATCTTGCAATAGCTACGCTTATATTGACCATACAAATTCAAGGGCACATAGCTAATCTTTATATAGTTAAGACAGTATAAAAATGATACGGAATTTCGTCATTGCGAGCGAAGCGCGGCAATCCAGAAATTCATTGCTTCTCAAGGGATTATGCCTGATTCCCCACGGTGATTAAGCCATCTCTGGATGATTTTTTATGCAATTTTGCGTGCTATTTTTATACAGATTCAGCTATGGCTAAAACGGTATAAAAAGGCATGTTATTTTGGATCAATTTAATACGCGTATACTTGAGGAAAAAACCACTGAAAGCCTTGCGACGCCTGCCGTCGCTTGCGCGCCGCCACCCCATAAGTGCATAACTGTTGAAAGTGCTAAGAAATATAAAAGCCATAAAAAGAGAGAGTGCTTTAATTTAATAAAAAGCAATAATGCAAACAACGGGTTGCCGTTGTTTGTTCATTTTTTGCAAGATCTTTATAGAAGATCTTGCAGGACTGGCGCAGCGCTTCGCGCTTGCCCCGGTAGCGCCAGTTCTTTCTTTATGCTTTGCTTTTTATTAGTTAAATTTATTAATTTACTAAATATGGATGATTATGGGTTGTTATGCTTACAGCACTTTCAACAGTTATGGCCGCCACCCCCAGCGGCGTCGCAATTCTTTATAGAAGTTTCATGCCTTTTTATACTGCTTTAGCTATATCACCCATCCAATGCTTTAATTTTTCTATGCAACGCCGTACGGTCCATGCCAACATGAACGGCTGTTTTAGAGATATTTCCACCATATCTGGCTAATTGAGATTTTAAATATTCACGCTCAAAGTTATCACGCGCTTCCTTCAAAGGCTTTGAAAATGCTGACGCCACCCAATTATTTTCACCAATTATAAAATTGGATGACTTAATCTCTGCTGGTAAGTCGCTTACTTCTATGCATTTTTTATCTCTAGATTTCATTATAACTAGCCATTCTGCAACATTTTTAAGCTGCCTAATGTTTCCCGGCCAATTGTATAATTGTAGCGCAGAAATAGCTTCTGGTGATATGCTTACGGATTCCACACCATTTTGCAATTCAAAGGTATTTAAAAATTTCTCCATCAAAGTCCCTATATCTTCCGTATACTCACGTAAAGGAGGTATATGCAGAGGCAACACATTTAGCCGGTAGTATAAGCTGGAGTTTAAAATACCATCATTAACAGCTTTCCCAAGGTCCTTGGAAGAAGCAGCTACTACTCGCACATCAAGTTTTGCATCTTGCAATACAGACAAAAATCTAGATTGCACCTTTGGGCTTAAGTCAGTTACTTCATCAATGTATAAAGTTCCCCCTCTACACCTCTGCAGCAATCCAATTTCATGGCCTTTACCAAATAACTGAGCTTCGAAATTTTCATCATCAATGCTAAGCGCATTTAAAACTATAAATGCTTTAGATGACCTAGGTGAATTCTTATGAATATATCTAGCCAAAGACTCCTTACCTGCACCATCTTCACCCGTTATAGTAATTCTACTATTAGAACCAGCAGCACTTTTTGCACATTTTACAACGGATTGCAAAGTACGCGATGACCATTTTAATTCAAAAAGAGAATCATCAGATCCCCGTTTCAGCAAGTTGTTTTCTAGTATCAGATTATAATTGTTTACAGCACGCTCTACCATCAAAGTTAATTTTTCTGCTTTAAATGGTTTTTCAATAAAGTCGTATGCACCAAGCTTTATAGTTTGAACTGCAGTTTCAATGTTGCCATGACCACTTATCATTATTACAGGCAAATCTGGATATAAATTCTTTATAGCTTTAAGGACTCCTATGCCATCTAGCTCACTGCCCTCTAGCCAAATATCCAAAATAACAGCTTGAAAAGATTCTAAAGTTATAGCCTCAATCGCCCTAGCAGCAGATCCAGCTCTGACAGTACTATAACCCTCGTCGTTTAATATATCAGAAACCAAATCTCTAATATCAACTTCATCATCCACAACTAAGATTTTAGGCATTAATCTACACTATTGATACAGACCCTATTATATAAATAAATTATAAAATCTCAATTGGCAATCTGATGGTTATATATACAGAATCTTCATCATGCTTTATAAATAACTCTCCGGCATGCGAATCTATAACCTTTTGACAGAAGTCAAAATTTTTATATTGCAACAAATCCTGTACAGAATTGGCGTCAATACCCTTTATTGCAAAACTTATTATGAGGTTACTCTGTTGCGTTATCTCAACTACTGATAAATTCTCAATTTCACCTGCAATTTGCATTACTTTGGTAGTTAAATCTTTTAATGCTTTTTCAAAATATTCATGATCCACCTTTATTTTAGGACTATTATTTACCTGTCTATAGTTTATTTCTGTCCAACCAGCTTCTTTAAAAAATTTCTCCACCATCGGCTTGATCAATGTATACTTTAGGTTGTGCAGCTTTTTATCACTTAAATATGCATCCAACTTATTTATTTGCTTTTCTATATTATACAACATGTTGCTTCGTTCATTTTTTGGATCATCTGAGGAGTTATGCGAACTACTTAATGCATCCTTTATCCGCTCTAACTCCGATTTCATAGCACTTAAAAGCTCATGGAATTTATCTGTGTTTTCATCTATATTAGCACTATCTCTTTGCTTGTTAAGCTTTAAAAGATAAGACTTATACTTGCTTATTCGCTCAACAATGCGGTCAACCTTCACGGGCAAATTAATAATATCAGAAACCATTTTAGAAAGTAGCTTTAGAGACTCTTTTTCCACAGAATCATCAGCTAGCAATATAACCTCTGGTTTGCTTAAACTACCTGGTCTAGCCCTTAATATACCGTTTAAAGACCTGTAACAGTCAGCAAAGTTATCATTACTAACATGATACAAAACCACTGAATTGAAATATTGGTTAGAATGTATCGCACCCCAAAGTGCAGACTCGCAATCGGTACTTACCACATCGTATCCTTCTTTTTCAAGAACGCCAGCCAATGTGTCATGCACTCTATGCGCATGTGTGTAACATATCACTTTCATATAAACCCACTAACTAAATATTGACTCAAATCTACAACTCGCAATTGAATAATGCAACCTGTATTTGCACATTAGGTGATATTTTATTATTTCCGTAATAAAACATTTAGATCAAAAAGACACTAATTTTCAAGGCATATAACACCATATTTATATTTTATGCAAATAAAATTTAATATTTTTAAGGTATATTTATAGTTGCAATTATATCTGGAGTTGCAAATATTGCATAAAAATTGTTAAAAATTGAATAATCAGCTTGTACTATATAGCAATTTAATTATAGAAAAAATCATTTATCTTGCTTTTTTTATTAAAATCATTATAATTATAATTACTCTCTTAGATTAATTATTGTAGTTATTTATAATGCGTGAAAATAAATTGAAATTTTTGACAAAAGAAAATTGGGATGAAGAGAGGAAGATATCAACCATTAAAAAAAACCGCGGACACCTATACATTTGCAGATTTTGCCTTGCTACTTAAGTATCCAAATTATAAAGAAATAATTGTAGAGATACTAGAAGAAAAAGAACCCCCAAAGATAACGGAACCCCCCAAGATAACGGATTTACAAAAAAAATTCTTAAAACATGTCTATAAAGACCAAATCAAAGAAGCACTGCAATTGCGCGAAGAGCTTTTAAAAGGGGATCAAAGTTTAGACTCAGACATCATCTCAGCTTGGCTAAGCGATAAGCAATTAGATTTGGTTGAAACAATACTTACTCTTATAGAACAAAAATCTTGGGGTGCGATTTCAGCATTAAAAAACCTTTCTATCTTAGAAGGCTTTAGCTTTCCAAGCAACCACATTGCCAAAGGCTTTAATTCACTTTCTAGCATTAGCATACTCTTACAAAAAGCAATGGAAAATCAAGCGCCGCTTGATGTTATAACGCAGTTTTTAAAAGCTGGGATATTACACCCTGGACTTATCGAATCAAAATTAGATGAAAGCAAAAAGGTTCTCAAAGAACATACAAATATCCTTAACGAACATAAATGGGTCCTTGAAGAAATCAAAAAACCATGTTGCAGTCGAAATAATGGCAAAACAGTTTTTGATTTTATAAAAAAATATAAGTATGGGCCAGCCACCATAAATTTTATTGATTATGTCTCAAACAGTGCAAGTTCAAAGCCACTTAAAGCGTATGATTTTTTAAACTATATTTTAGCCTATGTGGACTTTGAAACTTACTTAAAAATTTATCTCGCTCAATACAGATACTGCGCTAATAGAGCTTATGAGCACAATGAAAGACTAAGCAATGATCAGAAAGCAGTGATAAAAGCAATTGTTAATTGTAATTTTAATTTTATAAAAAATTGGCAGAAAAAGGACAAAGAGATTGATCAAAGCGTTAAGTCAGAAATTGCTATCTTAATGGGTGATACTAGTTAACGTGAGTTATGGATAAAAGGTTGCAAAGAAGCAGGCTAAGTAATAGAAATATCTTTGCAACAAAACTTTCAAAACTTAGCCATGCAAAAATATGATATCACAGCACTTTTTTACTGCATAGATGAATTTTACAAAGTATATGAACAATGGGAAAAACAGCGTTTAATTCCTAAACTAGGAAAGCGAGAAAGGGCTGGCAAGCTCAGTATAAGCGAGATGTTATGCATAGAAGTTATGTTTCATCTAAGTGAATTTAGGGACTTTAAAACATTC
>JAQSWL010000012.1 GCA_029266655.1 Candidatus Midichloriaceae bacterium
ATTGTTTCATGGCTAAGTTTTGAAAGTTTTGTTGCAAAGATATTTCTATTACTTAGCCTGCTTCTTTACAACCTTTTATCCATAACTCACGTTATAATAATTAGACCAGGTCATTGGTATGCCGATTCTACTGCTGTAGAACGTAATGAACCTAAAAGAGGATAGATAATCAGATTCAAACAAACCGTCTCTTTTATCTATATCTTTAGCTTCTAAAGCTTTTGAATTTTCTTTTTTCATTAATTTTTTTATGAGCTGCTCATCTTTGAAGATTTGTTTCAGTATAACATCCCAATTTGGAACAAGCTCTACATTAAGCTTATAAGAGAATTCATCTTCCTGGCTTGAAAGATAAGTATTTATATTTTTTATATCATTATATTTAATATTAAGCTCTGCATTCGATAGGTGGGTGTAATAAAGAGCGAAGAAGGCAAATAATCCTATTAGTACAAAGCACTCTCTTGAAGTTATATTGCTTCCACACCAATACAAAAGTAAGGTTAGGCCCAGTACACCTAATATATGCTCTTTTTGTACGTGATACTTTTTTGCCACTTCTTGATTAGCTAACATAAGACAATATATAAATCCTGCACAAAAAAATGTGCTAAGAATAAATTTTGTATCGGATTTTGGTAAGTCTCCAATTAGGATAGATGCAATGGTTAATATTATAAGACCAAAAATTCCAATATATTTTTTAACTTTATCTTTGGTAAGATTATCCATATAAATGCCTTCACAATATTCTTACTTTTTGCCCAATAGAATACCTTATCACAATCTACCCTTATAATTTATATACCTTCATCCTCACAAAAATTGGTTAAAAATTAGTTAATTTCTAAAATGTTTATTAAATTGCATACGCTAGGGGGTAGGGTATAATAGATAATATCTAACTTAACCCCATGCACCCAGGCGAAATTGTGACAGATTGGATAGAAGCTCTGATAAAAGCAAATAAAGCCCCAAGGTGCTTAGCAAAAACAAGGTTAGCTAGACTATGCCAATCTCCAGCTATGAAGAATGGTAGATGCCGTATGCATGGTGGTAAATCTCCTGGTGCTCCTTGCGGCAAAAAACATGGTAGGTATAAAAGTGGCTTATATACCAAGCAGCAAAAGCTTAAACATTATGAGACAAATCAATTAATAAAAGCAACTAAGCTGTTGTTCTGCAAAGTAAATGAGGCGATATAGGCTGCTTTGTAACTTATTGGTTTTCCCTACTTTTAACGTTCCCGACAATAGCTTGACCGCCTTTATAAACATTAACATGCTCTACCGTCACTTTTTGCTCGGTGGGTCCCTTACCACGATATCTGTCTAAAGTGTCTAGCAATATAGCATAAGAGCGCGACAGTTTATTACCTTGGCTTAATGATGCTTGCCTTACTTCAAAGTCTTGATCTGGGAGCATAGCCCGCCTAAAGCATTCCATAGATGCACTATGTAATGCTATCATCTGTCCAACAAGCATACCTTCAAGCTCATCATTTGGTTTTGCACCACTCATAGCAACAAACATTGCATCGATCTTAGTCTCTTTAGCTCCTGGATTACTCTGAGCTAACCACAATGTACCAATAGTCTGGTTAACTAGAGTTTGAGTAAAGTTTTCGTCCCTAGAGCCACTTAAGTTTTGCATCATTTTTTTCTTCTGTTCTGCAATAACTTGCTTAGTAGCATTTTGATAGATAGTTTGTGTTATTTTACCTTTAGTCATATTTACCTTCTTTCATTAGAGATTTTGTAAATTCTATGTAGTGTGACAAAACCGCCAAAATTAACAAAAGTACCTATGCTAATATAAGTGTTGAGGGTTTTGGCTATTTTGACAGTTTTGTCACGGGTAGCAGAATTATTAAGTCTTTAATACCTCCCATAACCTAGGATTCACTTTATAATCATTGCGGGGACGCCCTTTAGTACACACTGCAAGAGGAAGTAACCAGTTAGCTTCAACCAAGCTTTCAACTGCAATAGTGACCTTGTGGGGACTCCTTAAGCCCTCCAGGCGCGCATTGCGATAGACATCACGCACATTGATTAACTCAGGCTTGGTTTTAACAATGTAGCGAGCTAGCGTAGCTGCGAGTCGCTCTTCCTCAGATATAGCAGCATCTCCAAACACTCGTTCAGCCATAGGCTTAAAATAGGAATCAATAAGCAGTGCAGCAGCTTCTATAGCTTGGGTTCTAATATATTCTGGTTCTGGTTCCTCTGGCTTGACTGACCACCACAAAAACTCAAGATTCAATGCAAGCCGCAATAAATGACCAGGTGCCTTACCATAGGAGGATTTGAGTAATCCACTGACATTTTGTTCAGCAACATAATGAGTTTCACGCCATTTCTGAAAAAAATCCGCCGCATCTTTTTCTAACGGTATTACACGTGGACCTGCTTCAACTTCGCTACTTACCGTTAACCCACTAAGTCTTTTCATAGCTTCTAAGATCAGTTCGTGATCCGCCTGTATGTATGGCCGAAAGGGAGGTATTGGGCTTGGCCAAAACCACAGAAACCTAGCAACTAACCCATCATCAGCTCCATTCATAAGACCTGATAATCTATCAGGCTGTATGCCGCCCATAATGCTAGATAGCAGGTATGGTATGCGTATTGGTAGTTGATGCTTTACACGATCAATTGTGTAAGAACGCCCGCCATAAGATTCTATCCAAAAGGCTCTATCTGCACCTTTGCCACCATACCTATCAAAGCTACCGACCCATCCAGATAGCTCATCCCTAAAGTTAAGCAGTCCTTTATTGTGTACTGAGAGCAGTAGCCCAAGTTTCTCAGAGCTTGAGTCGCTAACCAAGATGCGTGGTCGTATACTCTCAGGTGGCTCGTTTGCTTCTTCAGGCTTTGCCGGTATGTGACCCTTCGAACTATAAGCTTTTACAACTTCATCTTCCCACTTTTTCTTAGCGCACTGTGATAGCAGCAGATCCTTTTCCCACTTCTTATAGTCATCTTCAAAAGCATCAGCCATATCTTTCTCAATGACACGTATGACACTTAGCATTGGGTCAAGGCTTGGGCTCTTACCGCTTGATGGATCTCCAACTAAACCAATCCATAGGGCAGACGGTTCTTTCCAGCTATTCCAAGGTGCTATGCGGCGTGAATTGCCTATTAAGGCTGAGCCTACTGCCAGTAGCGAACCAGCTACATAATCTACAGGAGAGCCAGCGCCGCACGCAGCCTCAGATGCCCATTTACTCAATATAGGTCCGAAAATAGTTAGGGGGAACTGCGGAGGGGTGCTACGCCCCTCCAGCAAAATAGTAAGATCGGGTGCAGGTAAGGTAACCTCGGCTCTCTCAATTTGAACTATTACATTGGTAACGGTCATTTTGCACCTCTCAGCAATACATCATTAAAGTCCCAACCTTTTTGCTCAGGCATAGCTACACTGACTGCATAGCCTTCAGCACGCAACCTTGTTGCTAAATGGTTAGAAGCATTAACACCAGCCTCATCGTTATCAGCTACTATAATAATATTAGAAACTTGCTCAAGCGGCGGTAAAATGATATGTTGCATAGAGACTGCGGATAGAGCTGCCCATGTTGTTGTACCCGTCGCAAGGTAAAAACTTAAGGCTGTCTCTATCCCCTCAGCAATCGCAAGCTCTTCCCCAAAGGGCATTCCCAGCTTTACCGAGCCACCTTTAGCAGCGCCTAACATCTTCTTGTTTGGATCAACAGCCGCTTTACCACTGCCATCAGGATTTAGAAACGTTCGATGTATAGCTATTACTTCATTACTGGATCCTATAGTGATAGCTGCAACCATAGCAGGGTGATAGGTGCTAGTTTCAGAATGCTTCAGGTTTGAGTGACATCTAATAGAGTCGGGTATATTACCAGCATACCCTCTAACCCTTAGATACTTTTCAACTGGTACCCCATGAGCAGGCTTGGACTCATCCCAAATAGCTTTTGCAAATCTCTGTAAATTGCCCTTAGGTTGCTTAGGTGCAGGTTCAGCAAAGTGAACGTCAGCATCACAGAAAACTTCCAGCTCTCTTGCAGCCTCATATTGGCTTATACCTTTGACATAAGCGTAAAGGCTTATTATGTCCCCACCCTTTGCATCAGTAGCAAAATCACGCCAAAAACAGCCATTTGCAAGCTCAATAACTAAAGAACCAGGCTTAGTATCATTCCTAGTTGGGTTGAGAGGGTAGTATTTGCTACCTCTTGACTCACCATGGGGGAGTAAGCCTAGTACGATAGATATAATCTGATTTTGAGTAAGTTGAGATTTAACTATTTTGAATATGGAATGGGTCATATTTACTTCCCTCCATTGCTATAAGCTTCGATACAAGCCATAATGTCTTCAACTCTCCAGGCTGTTATACGCCCTCCAAGTTTTACAGGCTTGGGGAAGCGTCCAGTTTTTACCCCATTCCATAAGGTGGTCTTACCTATTGGGAATATTTTGAGCATTGTTGATTGACGGATAAAACCTGCCTCTGGTATTAGATTTTTATTGTGCATAGATAGCTCTAATTGAATTGTGTGGAGCTATAATAAACACGTAAAAGAAAGCCAAGTTTGCTTCTTGGGATAATGGGAAAATTTTGGGAAGATTCTTTCAGGCTAAATTTCTTCTTATGGTTTAGGCGTTAGCAATTTTTGAAACCAGGTTTAGATATGTTTTATATGAAAGTTGTTTCGTCTTATCATAGCCCTTATCTCTCACAACAAAGCCAGTTTTAGTACTAATTGAAATAATGTATTCATACGCTAAATCGTCTTGGGCTTTTTTATTCATGATAAATTTTCTTAGTTCATCTGCGTCAGGTGTTAAGACAAACTCTTTTTTGAATTCGTAAAAAGCCTTTCTAAGATCACTCACATGATCTTCCGTGTGGAAGATCTGTATAAAGCCCCCAGAGCAATTGATTTTATTATCAACTAAAGTTTTTTTAATTGTACGAAGATTTTTTAAGACTAACTCTCTATCTCTTAACAGATCTTGTTTTGATGTGGTATATACAAACTCAGCTATATGGTCAATAATTTCTAAAGTAATTTTGGTAACACCTATAATGACATGTAAGTAAAGTAAGTGTCCCCCTGAAGCTAACGAGTAAATATTACTATATTCGTACCAGGCCCTCTTATATAACTCTCTTTCCCCTAGTTCTAAAATTTTGTTATGATACTCTGCTGTGATGTTGTTTTCATCGAGTTGACTTCCATTTATAAGAGCCTTTATAGCTTTCAAATGGGTGCTTGAGAATGATAGAATTTTTATTTTTGCCTTAGCTTCAACATATTGTTTTGCAACTTCATCTCCGAATTGCAAGGAAAGCTGGTTTATAAGTATTCTGTGATCATTTTCTGATTCTGCTTGCTTTTCCTTTTGGAACATTATATTGATTTTTTCATAAGTTTCCATATTAAGGTCATTGAAATATTCCATTTTGGCATGGCTAACAATCGAGTCACTTTCATTAGAGTCAAAGAACCGCCTATCTACTAACCAAGTGATTTTACGTTTTTTAATACAATCATATATATTAACTTCTACTTTAGTTTTCTCATCAAAGACCATAGGTTCCAATACTGCTTCACTCACGCCACTTCTCCTTTCTTAAATTTAACAAGCTCCCCATTGCTCCCAAGAGCATCCATATGGTCCGCATACCACTGCACCATATCACGTCTTTCCTTTAAATACTGCGCATGATTATACGCCCCACGTACTTTATTACGTTCTCCATGCGCAAGCTGACGCTCTATTACATCAGAGTTAAACCCATGTTCATTAAGTATGGTAGAAGCTGTTGAGCGAAAGCCATGAGCGGTTGCTTGACTGTGATAGCCTAGCCTATAGAGCATGTACAGGATTGTGTTTTCACTAATAAAAGAAGTTTCTGGCTTAGTACGACTCGGAAAAACAAAAGGCCTGGACCCATTTAGCCCCTTCAGTTGTTTTAAGATATCAAGTGCTTGCCTTGATAGCGGCACTATATGAAGCTCTTTCATCTTCATGCGCTCAGCAGGTATGCGCCACTCAGCTTTCTCAAAGCTGATTTCAGACCACCTAGCGCCCCGCAATTCAGAAGAGCGTATGAAGGTAAGGATCAGTAGCTTAAGACCTAGCTTAGTTTGCAGCTCCCCAGTATATGCGTCTAATCGAGAAAAAAGCTCAGGTAACTCATCTTCTTTTAAATATGAAAAGTTCTCTTTCTTTCTGGTTTTCAGCCCACCACGTAAATCAGCAGTAATATCGCGCTCTGCTTTTGCAGTTATTACAGCGTACCTAAATATTTGGCCGCAGATTTGTAGTAGGCGATGGGTGAGGTCAAGAGCATCTCGTTTCTCAACCTCTTTGATGGTAAGTAGTAACTCATGTGCGGTAATTTTATTGATAGGCTTGCTTCCAAGGGCAGGGAAGATGTCAGCCTCTAGCCTTTTAAGTGTGTAGCTGGCATGCCTTGCAGTCCAACCCTCTTTTCTATTGTCTAGCCATTCACGAGCTATCATTTCAAATGTATTCTTAGTTTCAAGTTTGTGTTGGTGCTTCTTATCTTTCTTAGCTTGAGAGGGATTTATACCATCTCTTAGCATCTTGCGGGCTTCATCTCTTTTATCTCTGGCTTCAGATAGCGTTACTTCTGGATATACCCCGAATGCCAGTCGGTTTTCTTTGCCTGCGAATCTGTACTTCATGCGCCAATATTTTCTATTATTGGGCATAACCTCTAAGTATAGACCTTTCTCATCTGCTAGCTTATAAGATTTTTCTTTGGGCTTTGCGCCTTTACAGGCGATATCAGTTAGTGCCATGGGGGCATCTCCTTAATTTTAAATTGAATGCCCCCGTTTATGACCCCATGTGCCCCCGGATGACATTGAACTTGTTTGAGTCGTGTTGGAGGTTATTTAGAGCGGATGCGTTGATTTGTCTAGCTTTTTTGAACGAAAATGAACGGAGATATCCCTTGAACTGGCGGATGGGGTGAGATTCGAACTCACGGAGAGCTTGCGCCCTCGTCGGTTTTCAAGACCGGTGCCTTAAACCGCTCGGCCACCCATCCATTCGCGTACAGGGGTTTTACCAAATATCGTTTCATATTTCAAGTAGTTTATCGTAATTATTTTATTCAGTTGATACAAATCATTTGAAGCTTAGTGATTATGAAGGTAAACTCCTATGTGTAAAAGCCGGTAAACCCTAATGAAAAAAGCAATAACTGATCTTATAAAAAATGATGCAACTCCTTATACAGAATCCGATTTAGCATTAATTGAGGCCGCTAGGCAATCGTTGTTGCAAAAACTACAATCCATCACTAAAAAACCTAATTTAGAATTGATAAATTACGCTATTGATTTTGCAGCAGAAGCGCATAAGGGGCAATATCGAGCTTCGGGCGATCCTTATATCCTGCACCCTATAGCAGTTGCAGAAATAGTTTTGGAATTAAAAATTGATACAAGCACAATAATTACTGCACTGCTTCATGATACCATAGAGGATACAAATGTTACTTCGCAAATTATCGCTGAAGGATTTGGTAATGAAGTTAGCAAGTTGGTGGACGGTGTAACCAAGCTTGCAAAAATAGAATACCAACCAGAACATGTAAAGCAGGCTGAAAACTTTAGAAAGCTATTGCTTGCGATTTCTGAAGATATACGAGTTCTACTGGTAAAGCTTGCAGATAGACTGCATAATATGCGTACTATAAAGCATATTCGGAACCAACAAAAAAGAATTCGTATCGCCTATGAGACTATGGAAATTTATTCTCCACTTGCAGAGAGGATAGGTATCCATAGATTTAAAAATGAATTACAAGACATTGCATTTGCAGAATTACACCCTGAGATTAGGAAATCTATTTTAAACCGCTTAGAATTCCTTCGCAAAGAGGGGCAGTCTTTAGTAGAAACAATTGTAAAAGAAATATCGGAAACCGTAAAGGATTCAGGAATTGAAGCAACTGTAACTGGTAGAGAGAAAACTTCATGTTCTATTTGGCGAAAAATGGAATATAAGAACGTGGCTTTTGAGCAGCTTGCAGACATTATTGCATTTAGAGTGATGGTAGAAAAAGTTGAAGATTGCTATAAAGCCTTAGGTGCTATACATGTGAAATATCATATGGTGCCCGGAGGATTTAAGGACTTCATAAGCACTCCAAAGGCTAACGGATATCAATCTCTTCACACTTTAGTAATGGGGCCCGAGCAAAGGTGTATTGAAATACAGATACGCACCTATGAAATGCATAAAGTTGCAGAGCTTGGAGTGGCCGCACATTGGACTTATAAACAAAAAGTTGATTCTTCTACCGAAGGCACTCAATTTAGATGGATAAGAGAGTTGCTTGAAATATTAGATAATGCATCTAGCGCGCAAGAATTTTTGGAAAACACTAAACTTGAAATGTATTATGACCAAGTTTTTTGCTTTACCCCTAAAGGAGATCTGATTGCCTTACCCAAAGGAGCTACGCCGGTAGATTTCGCTTTTGCACTACATTCTAATATTGGGCTTAGCTGCATAGGTGCTAGGGTTAATGGCAGAATCGTCCCTTTAAAATCTCAGCTGGAAAATGGTGATCAAGTAGAGATTTTGCGCTCTAAAACACCAGTACCTTCACCGGGCTGGGAGAAATTTGTAGTTACTGGGAAGGCAAGAGCTGAAATTCGTAAGTTTATTAGATCCAAGCAGCGAGAAGAATATTATAACCTAGGCAAAGCTGTATTAACCAAAACATTTCAACAATCTGGGCATGAATTTAAAGAAGAGAATTTAACTCAGGTATTAGATCAGCTTAAATGTGATACCACCGAAGAACTCATAGTTTCTGTAGGAGAAGGGGTGATAAATCGAATGGATGTTGTGAATGCATTGTATCCAGAAAATAAGGTCTCTGATAAGCGGTCACTAAATCCACTTTCCTTATTAAAATTTAAAACTAAAAAGCCGGAAATGTTACAGAATCAATCTATACCAATTAAAGGGTTGATACCGGGAATGGCCATCCATTTTGCCGGGTGTTGCCATCCGCTACCGGGTGATAGAATTGTAGGAATAGTAAATACCGGTAAGGGAATCACTATTCATACAGCTGATTGTGAGATGTTGGAAAACTTCACTAATACGCCTGAAAAATGGATTGATGTAACTTGGGAAGGTATAGGAGACGAACAACAAGTTGGTAGAATTAAGGTTACTGTATCTAATGAATTTGGTAGCCTTGCCGAAGTAACAAGGACAATTGCGCAAGATTTAGCAAACATTACCAATATAAAAGTTATTGGTAGATCCTTAGATTTCTTTGAATTGCTTTTGGATGTTGAAGTAAAAGGTGTAAACCAGCTAACTAATTTAATAATTTCTCTCAGAGCTTTAGACTGTGTGCATAGCGTAGATAGATATAAGGTATGATCTCTAGCTACAATTATGGAATACACGCAGAAAACGAGGTAATCACGCATTACAAAAATCGGGGTTATGAGTTAGTAAAGCATAGATATAAAACTCCACATGGCGAAATTGACATCATCATGAAGAATGCTGAAGTTGTGGTGTTTATAGAGGTGAAGGCCCGCACAAATCCCAAGCATCATGAATTCTTAACAGAGCGGCAAATAAAACGCTGCTGTAATGCTGCGTTACATTTTATTGGGGATTCTGCTGAGGAATATGGTGAGGTAAACTTCCGGTTTGATCTTGCTATTGTAATAGGTAAGACAGTTGCGGAAACAATTGAAAGCGCATGGGTATGTGATTATTAATAGACCTCTTCGGAAACTCGCTTCTGGTAGCAGGGTGGAAGGAGCACACGGAACAGAAGACCGGAGTGTATTCAATATACATGAGATCTCGGGTACCGGAGCATTGAGGCAACCTGCAGCAGAAGTAGAATTTCCGGAGAGGTCTAATGCCCGCCTTTACCAGGAGAGAATAACCCTGCAGGAACTTTTGCACTAGATGCTATAAAGCCATGAGGTAACTGCATCTGCGGGCCAAAAAAACCTAGGGAAGAAAGCCCTAATTGGGAAGCAGCACCTTTTGTAGCTTCTAGTAAGCTTACAATAGATTTGAATGCTGCCTGAATTTTGCGCTGCATATTTTCTGGTGAAGGAGGCCTAAGCTCGCTCAAAAAACCATTGATATCCATGAAGGAAGAGCCACTAGCGCCTCCTGTTTCCATGCCGCCACCACCTTGGTTCATCATATTTATTCTGAATTGCTCCAGAGCCATGTTTTCAGCCATAAACTTACCTTTATAATTCCAGTAATACTTAGTATTATATTACTGGAATGAAGCAAAAGTAATTATTATTTTATGAAACAATTTAACTTACAGCATGGAGTAGAAGTCATTAAGAGCGTGTCTGCAAGCATGCCAGAATCTCCTGGTGTATATAAAATGATAGATGGCGAAAACAAAATTTTGTACATAGGTAAAGCCAAGCTATTACCTAAGAGGGTTTCATCGTATATTAACTACGGTAAGCTATCTAATCGCCTTAAAAGAATGATAGCACAAATTAATAAGATAGAATACATAATAACTAATTCCGAGGCTGAAGCTCTTTTACTTGAAGCCAACTTAATTAAAAATATAAAACCTCCTTATAATATATGTCTTAGAGATGATAAATCATTCCCATATATCTTATTTGAGGAATCGCATGAATTCCCTCGGATCACCAAATATCGTGGAACTAAGGCTATTAAAGGGTCGTATTTTGGCCCGTTCGCTTCTGCATCTCAAGTAAAGATTGCAATGGAAGAATTACAAAAAATTTTTCAAATCCGCCCTTGCAGCGATTCATACTTTGCGGGTCGCAGCCGTCCATGCTTGCAATATGAAATAAAGCGATGCAGCGCCCCATGTGTTAAAAAAATAGACACTCAAGATTATGCAAAATTGGTTAGCCTTGCTAAAGATTTTTTAAGTGGAAAAAGTAATGCGGTACATAAACGCTTGCAAGAAATTATGGACGCCGCAAGTAATGCTCTCGATTACGAAAAAGCAGCGCAAATCCGCGATAGGATTAAAATCTTAAATTCTATACAAGCAAAAAATAACTTTGCTGATTTGCAAAGTAGTAATGTGGATTTAATCGTGGTTGCCAAAAAGCGCGATGTTGCTTGCACCCAAATTTATTTTATCAGAGGCGGCAAGAATTACGGCAACAAATCATACTATAATGATAATGCTTCGGAATTCACAGAAAATGAAATTCTAGAGTTATTCTTAGGCCAGTTTTATCAAAGTAACACGCCACCTAAATTAGTTGTTATGAGCCACACGTGTGAGGCAATTGAATCTTTAGAAGAATTGCTCACTCAAAAATCAGGGGAGAAAATTAAGCTCATTGCAAACCCTACTAAGCAACATTTAAAAGACCTGATTGAGTTTGGAGTTAGTAATGCATCTGCATCCTTAGATAAATTCCTTAAAGAGCGGGTTAAGCATGTTGAATCGTTAAAGCAAGTCGCAGAGCTTTTTTCCATAAAGCAGCCAATAAAGCGTGTTGAAGTTTATGATAACAGCCACATATCTGGCACCAACGCAGTTGGATGTATGGTCGTGTATACAGAAAATGGGTTTGACAAAAACCAGTATCGTAAATTCACTATTAAATCCACCCAAGAGGCGGATGATTATGAGATGTTACGAGAGGTCCTAACGCGTAGACTCAAGAGATTGAATGACGATAATTATCCAGATTTAATGCTGATAGATGGTGGAAAGGGGCATTTAAGTGTGGCGCTAGAGGTACTTGAGAAGCTGGGCCATACGGATCTTAATTTAGTATGCATATCTAAAGGGCCGGACCGCAATGCTGGCCGAGAATTTTTTCACATTAAAAATGGAAAGCCTTTTCAATTAGACTTACGAGATCCTACTCTTAAATTTTTGCAAATTTTACGTGATGAAGTGCATCGTTATGCTATAAAGTCTCATAGGGACAAAAGATCTAAGGAGCTAAGGAAGTCTAATTTGGATATGGTTCCAGGTATTGGAAGAAAGCGTAAAATTGCATTATTAAAACACTTTGGTTCATTTGAATCCATAATGGAAGCTTCAGCTATAGATTTAAGTAGAGTGGAGGGTGTAAGTAGATTTACTGCAGAAAAGATATTTAATTATTTACATAATGTCCCTTATAATTAGAATGACTCAAAAAAGTGAGATGCTATGAAAGAATTACCCAATATTCTGACACTTATCCGAATTGGCTTAATACCTTTGGTTCTTCTTGCTATAGCAAGTTCTACGCCTTTGGGTTATTGGGTGGCAGCAATAATATTTGGATCCGCAATTATTACTGATTATTTCGATGGAGCTTTGGCTCGCAGTATGGGGGTGCAAAGCAGTTTTGGTAGAGTTTTAGATCCGATTGCTGATAAATTATTAGTTGCTTCAACATTAATAACGCTTGTTTATTACGATCGTTGCCCAGTGATACCTGCTATTTTAATTGTATGTAGAGAAATTACTGTATCTGGACTACGCGAGTATTTATCAGAATTTAAAGTGAGCATTCCAGTTAGCAGCCTGGCTAAGATTAAAACAGCAATTCAGTTTATTGCTGTTTTGATATTAATATTAGGCAAAGAAGCAATAGATAGCATAGAGCTTTACTATATGGGGGAAGCTTTGATTTGGATGGCTTCTGTACTTACTCTTTTCACCGGATATGCCTACTTGCGGGAAGGCTTTAGCAGAATAAGCTGATGATGATAAAATCTAACAGATATAATCTTTTGCCGATTTCAAGCACTTCAAGGATGAAAATTGGTATCTTAGGGGGCACCTTTAACCCTGCGCATGAGGGGCACAGGTATATAAGCATTGAGGCTATCAAAAGATTTGGCCTAGATTTAGTCATTTGGTTCGTTACTCCGCAAAACCCATTGAAAAACAAAGGGTTGGCAAATACTTTGGAGAAAAGGTTGCTGAGTGCAAAGACGGCAGCTAGGCATCCTAAGATTTTAGTAACGGACTACGAAGCTCATCTTGAGAACAACTATACTATTAGTTTGCTTAAAAGATTAAAGTTAATGTATAAAAATGTAGATTTTTGTTATATAATAGGCGCGGACAATATGAGGCAGCTTCCACGCTGGTATAAATGGAAGGAGATATTAAATAGCATGCCGCTAATAATTTTTGACAGAGAAGAGCACCATAGGCACTTAATCTCTAGCAAAATGAAGGCATGTTTTAGCGGTGGCAGAATTGGGCCAATACATAAATCCGCACTCTCTCAGCGCAAGTGGTACTTTGTAAAGTTAAGAAAGAACCCTAAATCATCAACGCAGATTAGATATGAACAAAATTATCAATAAAAATGACAGTGCAACACAAAAAGAAAATAGGACGCAGCAGGTTGCAGTAGAAGTAGGGTTATGCAAGAAGTCTAATGCTAAACAGATGTTAGATAGCATTGTTGCTCTATTAGAAGAAAACAAATCTGAAGATGTTTTAATAATTGATTTGGAAAACAAAGCAGATTTTGCATATTATGTGATAGTAGCTTCTGGAAGGTCATCTAAACACATTTGCTCTATTGCAAATAATATAGCAGACGATCTAAAAGCCAAAGGAATGGAGCATATTGGCATAGAAGGGCTAGAAGTTGGTGACTGGGTGCTAGTAGATGCACATGATGTTGTGGTGCATTTATTCCGCCCAGAAGTTAGAGAAAATTATGAAATAGAAAAAATTTGGAATTTTACTAATAGGACTGAAGTTTAATTGTTAATACTATTTTTGTTATGGTACGCAAGATCAATAGAAGAGGATTAATGTTTGTTCTGTCATCCCCTTCGGGTGCTGGAAAAACAACCTTGGCAAAACTATTGCTGCAAAATGATAAACATATACATTCCTCAATATCATATACAACACGCGCGCCTAGAGAGGGTGAAGCCGAAGGAGTAGACTATCATTTTACAGATAAAGAAACTTTCCAAAAAATGATTGATAATTCAGAGTTCCTGGAATATGCGGAAGTGTTTGGAAATTTTTATGGAACGCCAAAAGCTCTCGTAGAAGAAAATTTATCAAAAGGTGAAGATGTAGTTTTTGATATTGATTGGCAAGGTAATAGATCATTAATTGATAATGCTAGGAGCGATGTAGTAAGTGTATTTATACTCCCGCCTTCAAAAGCTGCTCTTAAAGAGCGTTTAATAAAAAGGGCGCAAGATGCTAGCGAAACTATTGAACTTAGAATGAGTAAAGCTAACTCTGAAATGCAGCACTGGCAGGAATATGATTATATAATAGTAAATAAAGACCTTAACCGCAGCTTTAAAAAGCTGCTCTCTATACTGCGCGCTGAGAGATTGAGAAAGCATAGGAGAATAGGTGTTTATCACTTTGTTAGCAATCTCATGGAGCAGTCGCATGATTAAGATGACGTATTTTCTATTCTTGCGGGCTCTAGGAATGCTTGCTATTATAGCGGCTTTAAGCTCTTGTGGGTTTAAACCAATGTATGGAGACCGTAACTCTGGGCTCCCTATACAAATATCCTCTATAGCCATGGCAAACGCAGAAAGCGGGAAGCTAGAATATATAATGAGAAAAGAGCTGGAAAATCAATTCAACCCTGGTGGGTTCGATGAAAAATATTATTATAAAATTGCAATTATTTTGCATAAAACTCTATTGAGTTTTGACACTCAAAGTAATCGCATTAGCTCCCGCCAAAGAATTGATATGAGAGCAAATTTCGTTGTTACAGATCTAAATGGTAAAAAAATAATTGAGGATTTTGCAATAGCTTCCGACAGCTTCTACATATCAACTTCGCCATATTCTTCATTAATTTCTGAAGAGGAGACAGCTAATTTATTAGCTAAAACATTAGCGCAAGAGATATCTCTCAGGGTGGCTTCTTCCTTAGGTGCAGAGCATCGAGATAAAAACCTTAGGAAAACTAGCCAGTGAAATCCGCATTGTGGTTGCCAGGCTGATCTCCACCTACTAATGTTCCTTCCTCTACTACTACACCACCATCTAGTGGTGAGTTCATGGCAGGGTCATTAGCCTCTATAGCACTTGCCTTTGCAGATTCAAAAGCTTTAATAATTTGTTCTTTCTCTTCCGGTTTGATGTATCTATGCTCGGCGAGTATATCAAGTGGCGTCTTCCCATCTTTATTTGGTAAATCAAGGTTGATACCCTTAACAGCAAGAAATAAATTAATTACCTCAACACTTGCTAAGCCACAAGCCTTGTGCAACGCTGCTTCATCATTCTTATCAACAGCATTTACATCAACTCTGCCATCTTTCAACAAAAATCTAACTACCGAACCTTTGTTAGCAGCGCAGTGCAGAGATGTTTGACCAAACTTATCAACAGAATTAGGATCAACTCGACCATCTTTAAGCAAAAGATCAACCACTGGAGCCTTTCCAGTTAGGCAAGCATAATGCAAAGCCGTTTGACCATCTTTATTAACAGCGCCAGAGTCAAATCTGCCATCTTTAAGCAAAAGCTTAACTATCTCCACTAGTTCATCTGTTGTAACTTTATAATAATCACAAGCCCTGTGTAGAGCCGTTTGACCATTTTCATCGACTGCAGTAAGATCAGCATTTTTTAATGGATTAAGCCAAATCCATTTGCTATTAAGCAAATGTTTTACTTGTTCTACATTCCGTTGATTTATAGCACCCCAGAGTTGCTCTCTTAATTTACTTTGAGACATAAGACCTTGATTATTAAGTTCATTTGCTTGTAATTATAGCACAAAGAGAATGAAAAACAAAATTAATTTTAAAAATCCCCCAATTCAGTTGAATAAAAAGCTATATCAAAACTGTAAAATACAACTAACTCGCCTCCGCCACTGCCGAACGATTTTTCCGCACCCTTTCGCTTTCCGACTTGAGCTGTCCACAGGCGGCAAAGATATCTTGGCCTCTAGGGGTGCGTATTGGAGAGGTATAACCCGCCTCCTCCAAAATTTTGGCGAATTTATTAATGTCTTGCTGCGAGGAACATTCGTAATCAGCGCCCGGCCAAGGGTTAAAAGGAATTAAGTTAATCTTTGCTGGAATACCTTTGATCAGCTTCACCAAGCCCTTCGCATCTGCAATGCTGTCATTAATACCTTTAAGCATAACATATTCAAATGTTATTCTACCTCTATTTTGCACCACCGGATAGTTCCTACAGGCCTCGAGCAATTCTTTAAGAGGATATTTTTTGTTGATCGGCATTAATTTATTTCTGAGCTCATCTGTAACTGCATGAAGCGAAATAGCTAAATTTACCCCTAACTCTTCACCACATCTATTGATTTCAGGCACAACACCGGAGGTAGATAGCGTTATCCTACGCTTTGAAAGCCCGAGACCCTTAGGATCCATAATTATCTTCAGCGCTTTGACAACGTTTTCATAGTTATACAAAGGCTCTCCCATACCCATCATAACTATGTTCGTTAATTTGCGGTCCTCCTTAGTAGAAGGCCAATCTCCAAAAACATCTTTTGCATGCATAAATTGAGCCACTATTTCCGCCGCACTTAAATTGCGCACTAGTAACTGAGTACCAGTGTGGCAAAACTTGCAGGTAAGAGTGCATCCAACTTGGGAAGATATGCAAAGCGTGCCTCTTGCTTTTTCAGGAATAAACACCGCTTCAATTTCATTAGCATCCTCAAGCTTTAATAACCACTTACGCGTTTCATCAAAAGATATCAACTCTTTTGAAAGCTCCACCCGCTTTAGGCTAAAAAGCTCATTTAATTGCTCGCGCAACGGCTTTGGAAGATCCGTCATCTCTTCAAAGCTCGAGACCCCACGCACATATATCCAATCAAAAATTTGCCTTGCACGAAATTTAGGCAAGTTCAATTCACTTAGAGCCAAGGAAATATCTTCCTGACTTTGGCCAACCAGGCTAGGTTTATTCGTCATTAAAGGTAAAATTATATGTTATGCTATAGGAGGCACCTCTATCCAGGCGATATTGCCATCCTTGCGGTAGTATAACACATTTAAACGTTTGGTACCACTATTAACAAATAAATAGGTGGTTGCATCCATAAGGTCCATTTTCATAACCGCATCGCCAACCGTTAATTCTTCGATTGATGTCATTTTTTCGGCGATAATTGCAGGAGAGCTACCATGGTCTTCAGTATCATTTGAAGGTGATATAACGTACTTCTTAGCCTCAATAAAAGCAAGCTTACCTGGGTTAACCCTTTGATGATGCTTTAAGCGATCTTTATGCTTACGCATTTGATTTTCTAACTTAACAAGTGCGTTGTCAAAGCTACGATACGGATCGCTATCATGAGCCGTGCTTTTCACCAAAACTTTTTTACCAGTTCCCTCATTTACAAGTACATCTGTACGTATGTAGTGAGGCTTCTCCATAGTTAATATAACAGAAGAACTAATTGCATTCTCAAAATATTTGGATACATGTTTTTCCACATGATCCTGAATATGTGAGCGTAAAGAATCACCCACATCTATATGCTGACCAGAAACTATAACTTTCATATCTATCTCCTAAAACTTGCCCCTATTAAGCTTATTTTACTCCAAGTCAGGGTATGTTGCAAATTTTTTAAGGATCTCTTTAGCCTCACCTACATCTTCAACTTTACCATCCCTTATAACAATGACTTTATGAGCTATAGCATTGATAACAGGAACATCATGGCTAACCAATAAGTAACTTAAGCCCCTTTCATCTTGGAGTTTTTTTAACAACCTGAGGATAGATAATTGTATAGGCTTATCCAAAGCAGATGTAGGCTCATCAAGCAGTATTACCTCTGGGCTCATTATTAAAGCCCTGGCAATTGCCACCCTTTGCCTTTGCCCACCCGAAAGTTGGCTTGGGTAGTAATCAGCAAATTCCTCTGAAAGCTCAACTGATTGCAGTGCGGTAAGCACTTCTTTATGCAAATCATATCCCTTATTCTTTTCAAATCTATGCGCAAGCGGCCCTTCGGAGATTATTTCTGACACCTTCATCCTAGGATTTAAGCTGGCAAATGGATCTTGAAACACTACCTGTATCTTAGCTCTATATGGCTTGAGCGCCGCATGGTCGAGATTCATTAAATCAACGCCATTAAAAATAATTGAGCCTTTTGCTTTTAATAACCTTAAAACTGCAAGTAGCACTGTGGTTTTACCAGAGCCACTACCGCCCATCACCCCTATGGTTTCACCCTTGCTTAAATCAAAATTAATGTTGCTTATTATATTATTTTTAGGGGCCATAAAGCTAAATATAGATTTCTCTTTAGGCACAGAATAGCTCAATGACTTGACACTTAAAATTGGGGCAAACGGAGGAGATTCTTCTACAATCCTAGTAGGCTCACTATCTAGTAGATGCTTTGTGTATTTGTTTTTTGGATGCGCAAAAATTTCATCAACTGCTCCCTGCTCTACCACTTCACCATTTTTCATTACATAAACATCATCTGCAATCATGCGCACTGCTCGTAAGTCATGCGTAATCAATAGAACTGATAGATTGCGCTCTATCTGGATCTTCTTCAATAACGATAGAATTTTATCTGCAGTAATAGTATCAAGCGCAGTAGTAGGCTCATCTGCTATTAGGAATTTAGGGTTGTTTGCAAGAGCCATAGCAATCATAATCCTTTGTCTTTGCCCACCCGAAAGTTGGTGCGGATATGAATCTAACCTTGCTTTAAAATCTCCCATCTCCACTTGATCTAACAAACTCTCTACTTCAGCTAACACTTGGTTATCTGGCTGGTATCTATGAATTTTAACACATTCAGTTAGTTGCTTACCTATAGTGTGCAAAGGATTAAGCGCAGAAAGCGGCTCCTGAAATATCATACCTATGCTATTGCCACGAATCTTCCTTAAATGCGGTGGTGCTAACTTTAACAGGTCAACATCATCCCACATAATTGATCCACTAATAGCAAAATAGTGCTTATCTAAAAGCTGCAAGATAGAAAGTGCTGTAATGGTTTTGCCAGACCCACTCTCCCCAACAAGCGCACAAATTTTGCCCTTAGCTATTTCAAGATTCAAAGACTTAACTAAGCATTTGCTTTTTTTGCTATTTGTTAGTCTTATTGATAAATTATTAATTATTATTGCTTTGTCCACCATGTCTCCACACCTAAAGCATAGGATGGTCTTATAGCAGGTATCCCAAATTTATTCCAATAAATTATTCGATAGTTTTTAGAATACATCTGTGGTACGGCATAATAATGCCACAATAACACTCTATCTAAAGCTCTTGAATAAGTTATTACTGAATTTTTATCCTTAGCATTCACAAGATTATCCAATAAGTTATCCACAACCTTGCTTCTAACCCCACTAAGATTATAACCACCTTTCACATCCGAGCTTGAGTGCCAAATTTGCATTTGATTGCGCCCCGGGAATGTTGTAGGGGTAAATGCTGCAATTATGATATCGTAGTCAAAATTGTTCATCCTAAGCAAATATTGCGCGTAATCTATTAGCCGCAAATTCAGCGTTATACCAATTTTTGCAAGGTTTTCTTTTAAAGCTAATAACAGGCGCTCAAATCCTTGAAAGTGATATATTATCTCCAATTCCATAGGCTGCTTAGTAATGGGGCTAACCATTTTATTATTTACTATCTCATATCCGGCATCGAGTAGTATCTGTTTTGCAATTCGCAAGTTAACACGATTCTCCATCGCATTACTGCTGGTTGAAGGTATTTTGAATTCTTTCTCAAACACTTCTTTAGGCAAATCATTTTCAAACTGCTTTAATACCTTCAGCTCTTCGCCCTCAGGCAGACCAAAAGCTGCATATTCGGTGTTATCAAAATAACTTTGGGTGCGAGTATAGACGCTATAAAATAAATTTTTATTCATCCAATCAAAGTCATAGGCATAAAAAATGGCTTTGCGCAACGCAATATCTTTTAGCACATCTTTGCGCATATTTAAAAATAACGCCTGTAAATTAGCAGGAAGCTTATGAGGAACAACTTCTTTTATGAGCGATCCATTTTCAAAAGCTTTACCGCTATATGCAGTAGCCCATATCTGTGAAATATTTTCCTCCCTAAAGTCAAATTCTCCAGCTTTGAGAGCTTCTACTGCAATGGTATTTTCTCTATACACATCATAATGAATAGTATCAAAATTATATAACCCTTTATAAATTGGCAAGTCTTTGCCCCAATAGTCATTAACTCTTTCAAATGTTATAAATTTTCCATGGCTATAGTTTTTAATTCTATATGGCCCACTGGTTGGATATACTTCTTCGAATTGATCAAAAATTTTATCTTGAAAAAATTTCTTTTGAATAATAGGAAGCTCACCAATTATGGGAATTAAAAGTGGTTCATAGCTGTTTGCAAATGTATACTTCACTCTATATTCATCGAGCTTCTCAACCTTAGTAACATCAGCGAGCACAATCTTATAGTTGGGATTACCTTTCTCTTTTAAGGTATAGAAACTAAAAACCAGATCATCCGCCGTCATAGCAGAGCCATCATGCCATTTTGCCTCTTTGCGCATATTAAAAATTACCCAAGATAAATCTTCAGGATATTCTATAGTTTCGGCAACCAGACCATAATATGAATTAAGCTCATCAAACGAATTAACCATGAGTGCATCATATATATAATCTAAGCCAGGAGCTTTAGTACCTTTTAATATATTAGCATTTACCGAATCGAAAGTACCTACATGAGCCATTTTTAGCTCTCCCCCTTTGGGAGCATCTGGGTTCACATAATCAAAATGCGTAAAGTTAGCTGGATACTTTAGATTTGAATAGACTGCATATCCATGAGACTTTATTATTTTTTCCGCTGCGCTTGCTTCAAAATTAAACAACATATAAATTATTGCCTGAAGCAGAATAATCAAAGCGGCGTAAAGTTTAAACATTTGGGACTCCTTGGGTTGTGGAGTATTGAAAGTGTAAGGCTTTATCAGGGAAAACTATATTATAAGCACTATGTATGGCGCGAGCAGCTTCAGCAAATCCCATTAAAATCAACTTAAGCTTCCCACCATAAGATGCTATATCCCCAATTGCAAAAATGCCAGGAACGTTGGTTTCCATAGTGCTGTAATTAACGGATATGCAGCCACCATCTAATTCTAAACCCCAATCTTTTATCGGCCCCAAATTTGCTTTAAGACCAAAGAATGGCAATAGATATTCTGCTGGCAGCGAGCGGATATTTTGTTCAAAATCAATCACTTCTACAGACTTTAACTTTCCACCCTCCCCCTTCAAAGCATGCAGTTGATATGGTGTTACTAGCTCTACCTTACCAGATTCTTGATAAGGTTTTATTTTTTCTATTGTGCCATCCATTCCTCTAAAGTGGCTACGCCTGTGCACTAAATATATTTTTTTGGCTATAGTTGCAAGCGACAATGTCCAATCAAGCGCTGAATCTCCACCCCCTGCAATTACTACAGAGGCTTCAGAAAATTGAGCCTTGCTTGCAACAGAATAAAAAACGCTAATATTTTCAAATTCTTCAATTCCCTCAAGCGGCGGCCTATTAGGACCAAACTCACCACAGCCAGCTGCAATTACAATAACTTTAGCATGAATAGTGGCCCCAGAAGAAGTTTGTATCATAAAGCTCCTATCTGGATTCTTGCAGATATTTTTAACCCCAGATCCCAATATAAATTCTGGCTTGAATGGCGCTGCTTGACGCATTAATTGATTTATAAGATCCGCCCCAGAAACTTCTGGAAACCCTGGAATATCGTAAATAGGCTTCTCTGGATATAAAGCAGAACACTGCCCACCAATATGTGGCAAAGAATCAATAACTACAGAGCTCATCCCTAACATCCCAGCTTCAAACACTGTAAACAGACCTGAGGGACCAGCTCCAATTATTGCGACATCTTTAATGCTGTTTATATTACTGCTGCTTTTCAGGTTCACTTTCCTTATCTTCTATGAAATATCTGGTTAGCTCTTTGAAAATCTCTCGATTATCAAAGTTACTATGACCCTTACCCTCATAAATAATAAGTTTTTTTGGCTCATTGGCAAGGTCTATAAGTTCCTCAGAATGTGAGTGAGGTATTATGTCATCTTTAGTGCCATGAATAATTAGCAATGGCGCATTTATTTTATCTATTTTATCATAGGAAATAAAATTATCTTTAATCAATATACTAACCGGTAAGTACCAGTAGATTTCCTGAGCGCGATTAGCAATTGAGGTATAAGGAGTTATCAAAAAAACTCCAGCAAATTGGAACTCATTAGCTATGGCTACCGCAACACCACTACCTAAAGACTCCCCTATAACTATGGATTTTTCAGAGCTATAGCCATTATCTTGCAAAAATTTTACGGCAGCTCGTGCATCAGATAAAATTGCTTTTCTTGATGGCTTCCCTTCACTCTTACCAAACCCATGGTAAGATGGGGCAATAATACCATAGCCCATATCTGTTAACTCTTGAAACCTATGCACTCTTTGCCCTAAGTTATAGGAATTACCATGTAAATATAAAACAACAGGCATACCATCTTTAGGTTCTTGATACCATAGCTGAATGTTTGTACCATCAAGGCTTTTTATGGTTAGATCTTGCATGTTAAGCAAACCATATTCGCTTGGAGCTTTCACGTCCACATCTGGAAAATATAATAAAGATCTCTGGTTAAAATATACCCAGCCTGCTATTACCAAGTAAATGCAGATAAAAAGGAGAAAGGTCCTCAACAAATGTTTGCGCATACGTATATATAAATAAATTATAGGCAGACGGAATATAGCAAACATAAAAGCTACCTACAATCTATTAAATAAATCAATGTTTAATTTTATGCATTAAAACAAATATAAAAAACCCCGCCACTTCGTAGGCAGCGGGGGTTTAAGCACAACTTATAAAAGTTTATTAGTGCGCAGTTGCAACGTCTGTTGATTCTGTTACAGGCGCTACTAATGCAGGGTCTGTTGCTACTGGAGCCACTACTGGATCTGCAGCAGGTGCAGTTGCAGAGCCTGTTGCCTCAGGGGCTGCTGCTGGCTTATCATAATTATGGTGATGTTGTGGCAGATGGAAAAATTTTTCAACTTTACCCACCTCATGTCCCCATCCTGATTCATGAACCAAGCTCTTAATCTGCGCCTTTATAGTACTTACTTCAGGCTTGATATTTGATTTATAATACGCAGCAAAATCATTTCCAGCAACTTCTAAGTCAGCAATTGCAGCTTTTGCATCTGCAAGAGTTTGCTCGGTATCAGTAGCTGAAGCAGCAGTATTTCCAGAGTGAATATCAGTTATCAATTTTTTCAAATCGCTTCCAACTTGCATGGTAATCTTAGCTGCACTCTTAATGCTGGTAATGTTAAGACCGCTCTTGCTAAGTAAGGTATCCACTGCAGCAAGTTCTGATTGGATTTTATCCACATTTTTGTTGTTGGCCCCAGCTTTAACCCCACTTAAAGCTTGCGCTCCAGCAGAAGCCGCAGCTTTTACGTTGGCTAGAACATCAACTGGCGCATCTCCAGATTTCGGATTCATTGCGGCACCTAAGTTTTTACCAACTGCAATAATTGTATCGATATGGGTCGAAGTTAGGTTAGAATTACTATTATGTTTAGCCATTTTATTTACTCCTGTTAAGATTGCAACATCAATCATTTCATTATTAAATGCTGTATTGCAATATTAATTTAACAATTAAAAAGAGATTTTTATATTGACTTTAAACATTTATAGAGCTCCGTCTCAAAGCTCAACATCTTGATGATGCAAAGCATTTTTATGCAGAGAATTATCTCCATCCATTCCCACCATATCACCATCAGAATCTTGCGCTTTTTCTTTAAATTTATCTTGCTTGTGCTTGCATTTATGCTTTTTGTATTTCACCTTAATGGCATGCCCAGCAGCAACCACCCATTTCCCTGCATCCAAAATGTCTTTAGTTGCATCTATCGCTGCATTTGCTATACTTTCAGGGTTAAGTGTGATAGCAGCACTCGCAAGGCTTGTTGCGTCGGTAGCCAAATTTGCCACCACTTTTTGAGGTGGATTAACTTCCTTCCAAAGTACGTCATTATTTTTCAAGTGTTTCCCAGTTCTATCAAACTTATCACACAGATGATGGAATTGGTTAAAGTTCATGCTTTGTTCGAATTTTTCTAAAGTCTTTTTCACGCTTTGCCCGGCCTTTCTCATAATTCCCCCGAAATATTGAGATTCGTAACAATAATTATAATTAAATCATATAATTAGGTAAAATTGCAATATAAATTTGCAATAAATGATTAATTGAACTCGATTTTTGTCAGACGCAGAAAATCCTCTAAAACTTCAACATCCTTGATTCCAGGGGAACTCTCCAAGGTGGAAGAGGCATTGATAACATTAATGCCTGATTCTCTAATCGCATCAAACACATTGAACTTGTTAATTCCGCCAGATAAAATTTTGAATTTGTTTGTAGGGGCATTTTTCACTAAACCCCAATCAAAAGTATTCTCCGGTTGGTGTATATAAAATGAGTTGTTCGCTTGAGCCTCAAATAAAAAACCTTCAACATATGGTTCGAAATTCTGCACTAACTTACCATCTAACGAACTCCCAACATAAACGGTTTTAATTAGTTTTAAATGGTATTTAGAACTAAGATATTCTGCTTGCTCGAATGGCTCATTATCATCCAGTTGGTAATAATCTGGATTAAAAGAATTTTGTATTTCCTTGATAAGGTTTTTATCAGGCTTAACGACTACCGCAACTTTTTTGATATTTGAAGGAATTATTTGCGCAAACTCATAAGCATGGTTAAAGGACATATTCCTAGGAGAATTGTTATAAAAAACAGCTCCTATATAACTTACACTATGCTTAATACAAACGTTTAAAGCTTCTAATGTAGTTATTCCGCTAATTTTAATTCGTATACTCATTAGCTTTTTGCGAGTTTCATTAATATCATCCTATAATTGAACTTGTTGCGCAGCAATATAAAAAATTAACTATATGGTTTGAAAAGAAGCAAAAGTTTGTTAAGATTTTTTCTAATTACTTGTATGAATTAAAATGAACGAAGAGTTAAACGGAATTCAGAAAGCTGCTATATTGCTGATTGCGCTGAATCAAGAGATGGCTGCCAAGATTTTCTCACTTATGGAAGAAGAAGAAATTAAGGAAATCTCCCTTGCCATGTCCTCCATGGGGCAAGTGAGCCCTGAAAATATCGAAAAAGTGATTGCAGAATTTAATGGCGAAATTAAGCAGTCTATTTCTTTTATAGGTAGTATACAAAACACAGAACGCTTACTCCGTAAGATACTCACTGATGATAAAGTGAATAATATATTAGAGGATATTAAAGGCCCGTCAGGCAAAAATATTTGGGATAAGCTCAGCAACGTAAGCGAAGAAGTTTTAGCGAATTACATAAAAAATGAATACCCTCAAACTGCCGCGCTAATACTCAGTAAAATACCTTCACAACAAGCAGCTAATGTTTTAAAACTATTATCCCCAGAGTTTACATTTGAAGTTATTAAAAGAATTATAGCTATGGATCCAGTTAAAAAGGAAGTGCTGGACAAAGTCGAAAAAACTTTAAGGACCGAATTTATTTCTGGGGCCACCAAAACCCAGAAGAATGATTTCAACCAAATTATGGCTGAAATCTTTAACAACTTTGACCGCATCACTGAAACCAAGTACATGACTCTACTTGAGGAATACAGCGCCGACTCCGCCGATAAAATCAAAAAGCTTATGTTTACTTTCAATGACATATCTAGAATTGATAATGCAGGCATACAGCAAATATTGAAAATTGCGGATAAGGCTAAGTTGCCTATTGCAATGAAAGGTGCATCCGAAGATTTACGTAAGAAGTTCATGGATAACATGTCACAACGAGCTGTGAAAATCCTGCTGGAAGAAATAGAAGGACTAGGACCAGTAAGACTTAAAGATGTTTATGAAGCTCAAAGCACCCTTATTGCCATTGCAAGAGATCTAATAAGCAAAGGTGAGATAGAGCTATCAGATGGAAGTGATTCAGATCAATTGATTTATTAGTAGAACTTTATGAACACAATAACTAAACTCAACTTAAAAGAATTAAATAATTTAGGCACACCTCAGGATTCAGTTATTCATCCAGTTGAGAATATTGCAAAGGCAGATGAGCAAGATAATTTAGAGGTTATACCTGCGATAGATACAGAAGTAGAAAAACCCACCAATCCTAAAGAAGAGGAAGCTCATAAATTAGAAGTTGAGTTAGCGAAGCTAGAAGTAGAAAAATTAATGTTAGAGCAAAATACCTTAACACAAAACACCCTTACAGAGATAAAAGTTCTACTTGCTGATATTGAAAGGCAACAACAAGTGCGCTTTACAGAATTCTCTAAAAATGTCTTACTGTTTGTAAAAAACTTAAGCGATAAAATATTTCAGAGCTCGATATTTGGCAAAACCATAGCCGATACCATGATATCCCATATTAACGATATTATTCAAAAAGTTAAGCACTCTTCATCTCTTAATATTAAAATTCCCAAAAGCATGAGTGAGTCTGTAAAAGCATCACTATTAGAGGCTGTTAAATCCACCGCTTCTAAGCTAAATATTGAAATAATAGAGCATGAAGAGGAGGGTAAGAATGTTTCAGTAGAATGGGACGATGGCAAAGCCGATCTAGAGATTGATAAACCCCTAAAAGCTATTGAAGAAGAGCTTCATAAATTCGATAGCAAAAGCTAACACCAAATCGCAAAATGCTACAATGAATGAGTATATTGCGAATCTTGCAACCCGCAATCTTCATTTAAAGAAGGCAATAACCACTTAAAAAATTGAGATTTAGCAATAAGCTCCTCACCAAGATATGATACCCTTTCTTTTAAATAAGTCTCACTAAGTGTTTTAATTGGAATAGCCAAGTTAAAAATTATACCTTTTAAGTCATCAGGCAGTAAGTAAAAGGGGGAGCCAGTTTGCAGCAACGTTATCCCCAGGTATATAATCGCCCTATCACTATGATTTTTTAAAGCATTTTTAAGTGTCGCTGCATACCTGCACTGATTACATTCTCCAAAATGAACTTTGAAATCAATAACATTAGCGAATAAGTTAATTTTATTAACAAAATCGCTTGTTGCGTCGACTGTTATGTTATTACGGCGCAAATTAATTATACAGCACGGGGGAAAACCATAATGTGAAATAGCATGAGCCAAATGTATAAAACCGATATTAGATATATCATTATTTTCTAAATTAATACTTATCCCATTACATTTGTTTTTTAAGGAATTAATTATTGAGATAAAGCCGAAATCACCAATGTCATTGCTTTTAAGGCTAATTTTTGTACCAGCAGGATAATCAGTTAAACAACTCTTAAATTTCCCCGCTCCTTTATTACCAATATCCATATAATCCATATTTAGAAAGACGCTTTGTTTATAATACGGCAAAATCGCAAAAAATTTCCCGATCGACTCAGCCACCCCACTAAACAACGAAGTCCGTATGCACCCCTCATCATTAAGCTGAGAATTAAGCTCGAAGTAAGTATAGCCAAAGTGGTATAAAAAAGGCGTATTAATTTGAATCAATCTAAGACTTGTGTACATCCCTAAAAAGCCTTGCGACGCCTGACGTCGCTTGCGCGCCGCCACCCCCAGCGGCGTCGCAATTCTTTATAGAAATTTCATGCCTTTTTTATGTCGCTTGATCACAATAAAACTGCTTGTAAGAAAAATCCCCTAACTCTATTAACTTAATTAATGCTTTCACAAATGCTTATTTGCACTAGCGCTAGAACCCACATTAATTTTCAAGCCTGGAGGGATACTATCACTTGATAAAATCTTAACTAGCCGATTAACATTCTCAGATGTATCTTTTAAATGCAAGATCTTTACACCAACATTTTTGCTAAAAATGCCATCTAAAACCAATTCTGAAAACCTTTCTAAAGAACACTCTATCACTATGATTTTTATAAAAAATGGTATATTTTATTTTATAAAGCAGCTGATGGTGAAACTCTATAACATTTTTGAATAGCAATAAATTTTTGATTGCATACAAATTATGATTGCTGCAAGGTATAAAGATCAGTAACTACTGCAACTTATAGATTATGGCTAAAAAAGATATATCTTGTATAAAGCGCAACATCGATGAAGTTAATTTAACTATTGTCACTTTTTTGACCGATATGAACAAAGGTGTAATAAATGATTTAACCGATTTGGATGTTGCGGTTACTAACATATGCTCACAAATATCCTCTTTGTCAAAACCATCATTTACTATAATAGAACCATACTTTATCGGGATGCTCGATAGAGTAAAAGAACTAAAAGAATTCTTGTCTAACGAGCTCGAGGCAACAAGCAGTAGAATCAAAGAAGTAGATAATCATGGAAAGGCATTAAGAAAATACGGATCTTCTGCTGCTAACGACAATCTTTAATAGACCTCTTCGAAAACTCTACTTCTACTGCAGGTTGCCACAATGCTTCGGTACTCAGATCTTCATGTATATTTAATACACTCCGGTCTTCCGCTCCGCGGGCTCCTTGCACCCTGCTACCAGAAGCGAGTTTCCGAAGAGGTCTAATGGCTTTGGATCCGGAGATTTAGATTTTTCTTCCATTGTGTACAACACTTCTAGAATATGCTTTGTTGCATTATCCTTAAGCAATATCTCAATAGCGTAATTGCGAACTTTTTCCGCATTTAAGCCAGCTTTTAAACAAACATCCTCGAAAGCCTTGCCCCCAAAAACTAACCATTTTATTGCTTTAATTTTTTCACTGCGTACATGTGGCTTTTTTGAATTACATTTAGCATCAATGAAGGCTTGCCATATAACAGCAGCCCACACCCTACGGTAGCCTTCTGTTTCTTCAGAAATATTAGGGTCAATAATGTTTTCAGAATCTATTTCAAATGTACGAGTCATTGGCAACCATTAAATGTTTATTATATATTTCGACATTAAATCAATAAAAAATTAATATTCAAGAAGAGAAATATTAAATTTCCAGTTTAATGTATTTTATTTTAAGAAAATATGTGCTGAATTTGCGCAACAAATGCGTTACTAAGCTGCGAGCTGGTAGTTCCAAAAGCTGTATATTCATTTCCCCCAAACATCGCTCTACCAAAATTGCGGATAGCTTTATGCTGAGTTTGACTCGCCCAGTTATTGATTAAAGTATTTACCTTAGCTTTACTTACTTTACGCTCAATGATGTTTAAGATATTACGTTCTAACTCTCTTTGCACTTTTTGCTCTATATAGCTATCTAAATTTCTTTTTGCAGGCATAATAACGCACCTTGAATATTAATTATCTTGGGTTTATAATGCAAAACCCCACCCCATGGAAGATATGCATAAAAAAATTTTCTAGTTGTAATATTTTTTTAACATGCCCCTGGTAAAATATAGAAATAATAAACTAAAAGCTATTATACGAATGAGAAACCATAACACAGATAAGATGTTGGAATTGCTAAATTCTAACAAGGCGTCATTCTATGATTTATTTACAAATCCTGCAAATGAAATTAGTGATATATTGGAGGCCATGAGAGAGTACTTCTTACCTGAGGCTTTTGAAAACTTAACCTTTAAACGGACTAGCGAATCACAAACATGGGAATTTGAAAGCAGTGACAAGTACCTTGAGAAAATATTTTTAAATTTTTTTAGATTTCTTCCTAAGGAGCATTTATTAAATGCTGTGCACTATTTATGCAACCCAGAATCATCACCTTCTGAATGGATTATACTTCTTCTATCGGAACGACTTGCTTTTAATCCAGTTGACTCCAAAGAAATGTTGAAAGAGCATATATTAAATAAGGAAGTTTTCACACGCGAAGATATTTCTCATTTTGAATACAACCCCTCGATTGAAGCAATTTTAGCTGCACGCACATATGGGAACAATTATAATGTCGGTTACACGCTCACTGAAGATGCTGCATCATTTACCGCATTTTCTTTGGCCTCTAAATACTCTAACAACAATATTGAAGATATGCCATCTAAGTACGTTGTAAATAGTATATCGCTTGACCTGGAAGCTATTAAAAGTGAAAATTACTTTTGCTCTCCCAGCAATCTAACATCAATCCTTGAAGCGCTAAATGGCCTTAAGGAAGGCAAACCTGCGTTTTTGATTTGCTCCAATAAAAAGATCGCCCCCAATCCAAAGACTGCTCCTAACCCCGAAAAAGAAGATACTGGACATTGGGCAACTATTGGGCTTGTTAGAGCGGGTAACACCCTGCATGTACTTGGGTTTGACTCAAACCAAAGCTCTATGTCTGATGAATTCAAAAAGCAATTGATTGAACTTATTGAAAAAACAGATCTTTTCACAGATATTGACAGCTCCTATACTTTCCCAAAAAACGTTCAATATGGCAATAATTGCGGTTTAGCATCAGCACTTTTCATTGCGACTGTTGCATCTGAATTAGAAAAGGGATTAGACATTGCTTCTCTTAAGGATAACTTGCAAGATGCTTATCTAAGCAAAATCGGCCACCCTAATAGCGCGCAAACATGGGTGAATCTGGTTGCTGAGGCTGTTTCGCTAGACCATCTTCAGCAACTGAGCGCGCAGGAAGAAGCAAGTGTGGAAGTCTATAGCGAGGCAGAGATTTCTGATGGCAGCGCGCAAGAGCAGCAGGAAGCCGAAGACCGTGGAGCTTATGATAAAGCTATGGGCAAATTTTCCCTAGGCTTGATTAAGCACCTAAGCGGCGGACACGTATCCCTAGTTGAGAAAGAACAAAATCTTGAAGCTTCACGCTAACCTTTAGATTATTTTCTCTTACAATAAAAATGATAAATTTTTGTTGTTGCAAACATTGGTAAAAAAGGTATATTGAGTGCACGTTTTTCCAAAGTGGGGTGTCGCCAAGTGGTAAGGCAACGGTTTTTGGTGTCGTCATTCGCAGGTTCGAATCCTGCCACCCCAGCCACTTTTGTTTTGGAACTCTCATGAGCAAATCTAAATCTTTTCATAAACTCGCTTCTGGTAGCAAAGTGCAAGGAACCCGACGCGCGCAAGACCGGAGTGTATTAAATATACATGAGATCTCAGGTACCGGAGCATTGTGGCAATTTTCAGCAGAAGTAGAGTTAACGAAAAGATTTAACATTCTTATAACTGGCGTAGCTGGTTTTATAGGCTTCCATACTGCAAATAAATTATTGCTTCAGGGGCACCGCGTTTTTGGTGTAGATTTTATTGGTGATTACTACGACCCTGCCCTTAAGCTTGCAAGACTTAAGCTGCTAGAAAACCCGAATTTTGTGTTTCAAAAACTAGATATTAATGAGACCAACAAGTTGCTTGAGTTTGCGCGGAATAATAACATACAAATTATCATTCATTTAGCTGCTCAGCCTGGCGTCCGTTATTCTTTAATCGACCCATTTGCCTATAGCAGAAGTAATTTAAACGGGCATCTTTCAGTTTTAGAAGTATGCAAAAATCTCCCCAGTTTTGAACGCCTTATTTATGCAAGTTCTAGCTCAGTTTATGGTAACAACACTAAAGTACCTTATAGCGAAACCGACCCCGTTGACTCCCCTGCATCTTTATATGCAGCAACAAAACGTTCCTGCGAGGTAATCAGCGAGTCATATTGGAATTTATTCAAAATACCGATGATAGGTCTGCGGTTTTTCACAGTATATGGCCCGTGGGGAAGGCCAGATATGGCACCATTCATTTTTACCAAATCTATTTTTGAAGGCAAGCCGATAGAGCTATTTAATCATGGCAATATGGAACGAGACTTCACCTATATAGATGATATAGTAAATGGAGTTATAGCCTGCATCAGCTCCTCGCAGGTGGACAATAGAATATATAATCTAGGCAATCACAAACCTATAAAGCTAGAGGATTTTGTAAACACGTTAGAAAATTGCATTGGTATAAAAGCGGCGATAGTTTACAAAGAAATGCAACAAGGTGATGTAGTTAAAACTTTTGCAGACATTTCAAGAGCTGAATCAGAACTAAGGTTTGCGCCAACTACCGCAATAGAAACTGGTCTACAAAGGTTTGTGGATTGGTATAAGGCACTGTCAAAAAATGTCTAAATAGCTAAAATATAATTGAGCATCATTGCGAGGGGCCTCGTGCATAACTGTTGAAAGTGCTAAGAAATATAAAAGCCATAAAAAGAGAGAGTGCTTTAATTTAATAAAAAGCAATAATGCAAACAACAGGTTACCGTTGTTTGTTCATGTTTTGCAAGATCTTTATAGAAGATCTTGCAGGACTGGCGTAAGCTGCTCCCGCGCTTGCCCCGGTAGCGCCAGTCCTTTCTTTATGCTTTGCTTTTTATTAATTTATAGCGTACAATTTGCCATACTTTTTTATAATGCTTTAGCTATAACTGGGGAATAGTATTTTTACTCCTCTTCCATCAATGGAGCAGACTTTATAAGGTTATCTATATCTTTTAGTCTCTTCTGCGCATCATCCGGCAAGGAGGCTTTATTTTTGATAGAATTTAATTGCTTGCGCGCAGTTGTTAAATCTCCTCTTAAATAAGCTTCAAAAGCAAAGGCAATATGCATGTTGTCATCATCACCTGCTTTTTTGTAAACCTTTCCTAGTAAGTTCCACGCATATGGCTCATCTCTATACACAGATACAACATATTTTAGCAATTTAGCAGCTGTATTAAGGTTTTTATTTGCAGAAATTAAGGCTGCTGCATACTCCATGTTTATTAACTCAGAACTTGGTTTAAGCATATATGCTTTTTGATAATAGATTACAGCCTCATCCGCCTGCCCCAATTCAAATAAAATTTGAGCTTTAAGCTCTAACAGGTAAGGAGAGTTTGGACTTAAGGCAATCAATTTATCTAACTCTTGTATTGCTGGCTTCTTTTTATTTTCTCTAAAATACAATATAGATTTTGCATAAATTGCAGGCCCAGATTCAGATTTGCCATATTCATGCATAATGCTGGAACTAGGTGCAGTAAAAGCAAAAATCTTAGCACGAACCATTTTAAAACGGTCTTTGATAGATTGAGTCAGATAAGATTGAGTAGAACCATTACGAGTTGCCGATTGCAAAAAGTCTATTCTACTTTGAGATAAAGGATGGGTTCTCTGATAAGTAGAAATTTCCCCATAGAATAGCCGCTCGTTTGTACCAAGGCTTCGTAAAAAACCTATTATACCACTGCTACTCACTCCTAACTTATTCATGATTCGTGCAGATGTGCTATCAGCCGCACTTTCTTGCGCCCTGCTAAAGGACATCATCTGCCCCTCAGCCATAGACTGCACTCCCGAGATAGTGCCAATAGCAGCCTCAGGTGATTTTGCAGCAACTCCTAATAGAGCACCAGCAAGAAAACCCATCAATACAGTATTTCGAGCATTTCTCATTTCTCCTGAAGCCTGTATTAAATGCCCACCAATTATATGCCCAGTTTCGTGTGCCAATACTCCAGCTAATATCTCTGGATCATCAGAAAAATTAAGTAATCCCGTAGAAATAAAAATATTTTGCCCGCCCATTACAAAGGCATTAGGCTCTTCTTGATTTATAATATATAAGCTTACGCTTTTTGGAGAAAGCCCTGCGGCTTTAAATATTGGGTCACCAATCTTCCTAATCACCGTTTCTGCTTCATCATCCCTAATAATGCTTAAGGCCCAAGCATTAGCACTTAAGGCAAGCATGTGTAAAATCACAAGTGAGATGATAACTAGTCTCATGATACCAGTCTAATTATTGATTAACTTTTACCAAATCTTCTGGGGTATCTACACTCTGCGGGAAATCATTAACAATTGCAACATCTATAGTCATTTCATTTTCTAATGCACGCAGCTGTTCCAGATTTTCCCTCTTTTCTAAAGGAGATTGTGGCAAAGAAACAAATTTTTTCAACGCATCTGCTTTGTAACCATAGATACCAAGATGATGGTAATATTCGCCTATGCCATAAGGCAAATATGGTGTGCGAGAAAAATAAAGCGCTCTATTATTTTTAGATAAAACAACCTTAGCAACGCTTGGGTTCAAAGTGTGTTCGGCATTATCTTTATCTATTATGCTTGCCGCGGTTGCCATATCTGCATTTGAGCTTTCCAATACTTTTCCTGTCTCAGCAATGGTTTTCCCCGAAATAAATGGCATATCTCCTTGCACGTTTAAGATATAACCATCTTTACTGTTAAGTGCTTGGTATGCAGCATAAACTCTGTCTGTACCAGTTGGCAAGCGTGGATCAGTAAGCACAGCTTTGAAGCCATGCTTTGCCGCTAAATCAACAAGCTCTTGATCCCCGCATGCGAAAACAACCTCACCTACATTAGATTCCCTAGCACGAAGTCCAACCTGAATCATCATTGGTAAACCTTTAACATCTAATATAGGTTTTTGTGGAAGTCTTGTAGCTGCAAGTCTAACTGGGATAAATATAAGCATAATTGAAACGACCTATTTTTTCATGCGGAAGAATTTTTCCATATAGTAGTTAAATTCTGCTCCAACGATAAAAATTATACTGCAAATATAAAAGTAGAGCAATGAGATAATAACCCCTGCAATACTCCCATAAATAACATTAACCTGAGGGAAGTGAACTAAATAATATTTGAATAAAAATGAAGCTAAATACCAACCAGCCATAACCAGAATAGTACCAGGGAAGGCAGATATGAGCCTGCTCTTTCTGTTGGGCAATTTATGATACACATTTGCCACCAGCAAATAGGCAAATCCAACTAAAATTACAAATCTCATTGTACCACTTTCAATACTTAAGAAATTGATAACGGCCGGGTTTTTAATTGAGAATAAGTCTATTACAAACCCAGATACTTGAGGCACTACAACCAAAATAATTGCAAGCCCTATAGAAAAGGAAATAGCTATTAAAAATTCAATTATACTAAATAAGCGTCTAAGCAAGTAATTAGGAGTTTCCGTTACCCTATAAGCTCGATTCAAAATTGTTCTGATCCCTTCAAATATTGAAGATGCTGTCCAAAGCGCACTCAAGATAGCAATAGTAAGTAAGCTTTGTGGCGGAGTAGAAGTTATCTCTAAAATTCTAGGTTTTAATGAATCAATAAAACTAGCCCATGAGCTATTTAATATTATGTTGACCAATAAATTACCAAGCTGCTCATTACCAAAAAAACCGAGCAAAGCGGTTATGAATACTAAAAAAGGGAAGATAGTTAACATCAATAAAAATGATAAATATCCGGCATGCTCAAGACCATCATGATTAACCATGTCATACACTGAACGCCACAACATTTTTGGTAGATGGATTATAAAATTCATATTTTCACAGCACTATATTATTCTGCTTTAAGCAAGATTTTATGGTGTTCATCAGCATACATATTACTGTCATTGGTCCAACTCCGCCAGGTACTGGGGTTAAAAAACCAGCCACATTACTTACCTCATTAAAATCAACATCACCAACTATTTTATCATCAACTCTGGTTATGCCAACATCTATTACACATGCCCCAGGCTTTACTAAATTTGCAGTAATAAAGCCAGGAGAACCTATAGCCGAAACCAGTATATCTGCATTTTTGCATTCGCTCTCAATATTCTGGGACTTGGAATGCAATAAGGTTACTGTACAACTCTCACGCACCAATATGCTAGCCATTGGGCGCCCCACTATTAAAGATCTACCTAATACTACCGCTTTTTTGCCCGCAAGATCATTCCCTAAAACACTTTTGATTAAAATAAGCGCTCCCTGCGGAGTAGAAGGCTCTAAACAGTCTTGCCAAGTATTTAACCTACCAACGTTATAAACTGTAAATCCATCAACATCTTTATCTGGATTAATAGAGTCTATTATAACATTTTGTATTAAATGCTCTGGCAGCGGCAATTGCACTAAAATACCATTTACTTTGCTATCTTTATTAAGACGCTCAATAAGCTCTAAAAGCTCGATTTGCGAAATATTTTCTGGCAACAAATGTTGAAAAATAGAAATGCCAACTTCTTTAGCTCTACGTATTTTACTTGCTACATATATATGGCTTGCTGGGTCGTTCCCCACCAATATAACTGCAAGGCCTGGAATTATATTATGCTTGCTTTTAAGTAGCTGTACTTTCGAAGAAAGCTTAACCGCTTCCTCTGAAGCAATTTTTTTGCCATCTATAATAAATGCTGTAGGCACGCTATAGCGATCTCCCTAAAAAGGGTGGTACCCGCGGCCGGACTTGAACCGGCAAGAAACGTAAGTTTCCACGGATTTTAAGTCCGTTATGTCTACCAATTCCATCACGCGGGCATAAAGCCAAATTTTCATAAGGCTTTTGTATTATGCACAAAGTGCCTTTTGATTCAAGCATTTTGTAGAGCATATTATAAAAAAGAATAGGGAAGGTTAAATATAATTAACTACATCTATACTGATTATTCATAATGCGACCACATTCTAAGCACTTTGACCACTTTGAATTTTTCATCTACTTCATAAATTAATCTATGTTGTATATTGGTACGTCGGGAGTAAAATCCTTTTAGGTCTCCAACCAATTTTTCATATGGTGGTATAGTGATAAAGGGGTCTATTGAAAGTACTTCTAATAGCTCACTGCATTTACCCTCTAAGCTAGATTTCTTAATTTTCGATGCATCTTTAACTGCTTGTTTAGAAAATAATATTTTATACATTATCCCAATCTATAGCTTCTTCAAATGTATCTAGTGGCTCCTTACTTGCTTTAATTATGGAATCTTTCATACCCGGTATTGAAATAAGAAATAAAGTTTCAACCATAGCTCTGTAATCATCTTCGGCAATTAGCACAGCTTTATTATGCTTACCAACTATATGTACAGGTTCATGTGATACATTAGTATAATCAATTAACTTAAATAAGTTGGTTCGTGCTTGTGTTGTTGTATATATTTCCACTATTATTTCTCCTAGGTCTTTACGCACATGGTACCTGATAACGTACCTATTGTCAACCAATTTCGATTTCTCAAAAATTAAAAAAAGTTATAAAACCCAACTGCCAGAGCATACGCTATAGTAGTGGACCATACCGCCGAAAAGATTGCCCACCTTGTACCAATTTGCTGCTTAATGGCTGCAAATACAGAAACACAAGGAAAGTACAGAAGCATAAAAATTAAATATGCTATAACTGCTTTTTTGTCCTGCACATTTTTCTGCAAGTTTTTGATCAAAGATTTATTAGTGGCATCAGTAGCAACTTCATTGCTATCAAACTCGTATTTGTGCAATTCAAAAAAATTATTTGTCATACTAAAATTTAAAACATTATACTTTAGTAAAGTCCAAGCTTGAGACAATGAATTAATAGCTGCATCAACCTTTCTATTTTCCGGATAATCAAATATAGCCTCATGGCTGTAAAGCGCACTGAGAGTCCCTATTACCACTTCTTTAGCTAGTATGCCAGTCACCAAACTTACACCTAAAGGCCATTGCTCCTCTGTCAAACCCATTGGTCTTAATATATTCATGCTACATTTACTGAGGTTTTGCGGCTCGGCAAAATTAATCTTTTTACCCAAAGCCACATATGCAACGCTAAGCATTTGAACTAATATAAAAACCATTACAATAGTTTTGCCAGCTCCATATAAAAAGGAATTAAGCCTATAGAAAGCTTTCTTAAACAAATGTTTAATTGATGGAAATTGATATCTAGGCAGCTCCAATATTAATAGCTTCTCTTCATCTTTACCCAAAAACAAATTAAGCAACAGCGCAGTAAACAAGGCCACTGCAATTCCTAATATATATAAAAAACATACTATCGGTATTGCGTTATTTTTAAAAAAGGCAGCACAGAACAAAGAATACACAGCAAGCCTGGCACTACAAGACATAAATGGAGCTATAATAGCGGTTTTAATTTGAGCCTTTCTGCTTTCTAACATTGGAACAGAGGCTATAGCAGGAACATTGCATCCGAAGCCAACAATAAGTGGGATAAATGCAATTCCTGGCAAACCTATTTTCTTTAACAATCCGCTTACCAAAAGCGCAGCTCGCGATAAATAGCCGCAATCTTCTAAAAATGAAAGAACCAGATAAAGACTTGCTATAATGGGTATAAATGCAGCAACAGTAGTTATGCCTCCACCAAGGCCAGCTGAAATCAAGGAATGGAGTATTTGAGGAGCATGGATAAACTCTAATATAAAAGAGGTGAAGTCTATAAAAATAGCTCGCGCTACCAACTCAAAAGAGTCCTGAAAAACACCCCCTACGTTAATACTAAAAGTAAACATGAATAGCATCATAAATGCTAAAATCAGCGGCCCTGTCACATTTCCAAATACTAGCCTGTCTACCCAATGATTTTTTTGAGGACGCCCAATAAGTTTTGTGGTTAATTTTTTGGCTTGCAAAAGCCTCGCACTGATTATTAAGTTCTCAGCATCCTCTCCATAAGCTTTCTTTATCCCAGCTCGCGCTTCTTGAATTTCAGGGCCTAATATTACATCAGCAATTGCGCCTCCCCCACTCCGCTCTTCTAAAGCTTTAATAGTTAGAAAATAAGCAACAGATTTATTTGCTATTAGGCTTGAGATATTAGAGCCTATGTCAGCAATTTGTTTAGGGTATTTATTTTCTACAGGTATAGCCTTATTTGTGATTATGAGCTTTTTCAGCTTGTCTATCCCAAAACCAGATTTAGCAGAAACTATTGCACAGAAAACCCCTAATTTTTTCGTTATATTGGCTGCACATTTTTCTGCTTCATATTTATCTATTTTATCCGCAAAATTAAGGACAACTATCATAGGGCGCCTAACATCTGCAAGCTGGGCTGTTAAATATAGATTTCGCTCTAGATTTAATATGTCCACCACATTTACAATAAGCTCAAATTCTTGTCTAATTATGGAATTCACCAATATCTTTTGTTCACTTGTCGCGTCGTCTGCAGTGGATATAGTATAAGCACCGGGAAAATCTATAATCTCTATAGCTTGATCTTCAATTACAACATCACCACAATTCTTCTGCATTGTAACTCCAGACCAGTTGCCTGTACTTTGCCTCAAATCTGTTAATAAATTAAAAAGGGAGGTCTTACCTGTATTCGGAGCTCCAATTAAAGCTACTCGCATCTTTTTTGGTTCAGTGAAATTTGTCATATCAGTTTATTGTAGAGCTATTGCAAGGTAGAATCATAAATGAATTTATACTAAATCTCAAAATAAATTGAGATAGTAATGCCAGATTTTGGTAAAATGCGAGGGGAAAAAGCAGTTGAATATTTTACATATTCATCAATTTTTTACCAAGCAAATTTGCTAAAAGATGAGCTTTAATGCTCTATTTATTTTGAGATTTGGTATTATATCGGCAGTAAAGCAAACCCTATGCTTACACCTCATTTTCAAGATTGAAGTGTGACCATAATTTTATGGGCAGAATTTTCATCAATAGCAATTTTAGTTGATTCATTACCAATTATAATTGTGCCGTTGTGTAGCCTAAATAAAACCTTAAAAATTTTATCTGGGATTAAGCCAACTTCTATAAGCTTTTTTGATAAATCCGGGCTGTCATTAGAAAAGCACATTTTAAAATTATCACTTATTTTCAAATCCCCTAAATATATAGCATTATCCATTTTGTAAGCGGATATATTTTTAGTTATTGTATATAAAATAACTTATACTAGCAAGTGCTAAGCTATAACAACTGCAGATTCTGAGGCGGAGGCTTAGGTTTAGATCGCTTAGGCTTACTGGTTATGCCAGCCGAAACATTAATAGCCCCATCGGCAAATTCCAAATTAAACGTCAGCAATGTTTTTGCGTGCTCACTAGAAGCTATAATTTTCCCAGCATTATCTTTGGCAAGTGAAAAACCACGTTTTAAAACGTTTTTATAATTAAAGCTTTCTAAAAGCCTGTTTAATCCCTGCAACTCCTGTTGCTTAAATAGCAATAAATTCACCGTATTTTTAACTAATGCATTTTGTAGAGGCGCCAGTCGTGATTCATATATGCGGATCCCAGATAAAACCAAAGAAGGAGAAAGCTGACATGAAAATCTATCTATTTGTGACTTTTTATGCAGAGTGAATTTGATTAAATTTTGTTCAAGCTTATGAGCAAGTAACGTTAGATTTTGCTCTATTTCAGATAACTTTTGGCTAAAGTTAATCAGGGCTCCTGATGTTCTGCTTAAGCGATTTTCATAATTTGCAAGCACACTTTGTAGGCCAAGCCTTAACCTTCTTCCCCTTGTCTCTAAGTTAGTTATGATATCAGCTTTTACAGGGGTTGCCATTTCAGCTGCAGCCGTTGGGGTTGGCGCACGCTTGTCAGAAGCAAAATCTATAAGTGTTGTATCTGTCTCATGGCCCACCGCAGATATAAGTGGTATAGTAGAATTCGCTGCAGCCCTTACTACAATCTCTTCATTAAATGCCCATAGATCTTCAATAGAGCCACCACCGCGTGCTACAATTAGAACATCTGGTTTTTCTATGCCTTCAGGTAAATTATTAAACCCTTTAATTGCATCAGTTATCTGGCTTGCAGCCTCGGTACCCTGAACCAATACTGGCCACACTAATACGTGCAATCCCATTCTATCTGCTATTCTATGTAAGATATCACGGATAACCGCACCAGTTGGAGATGTTACCACGCCAATAACTTTTGGGAAAAATGGAATGGGGCGCTTGCGATTAACATCAAATAACCCTTCTGCAGTTAATTGAGCCTTGCGCTTTTCAAGTAGGGCAAGTAATGCCCCTGCACCAGCAAGCTCAATACGCTGGATTATTATTTGATAATTAGACTGCCCCTCATAAGTAGAAATTTTACCGCTTGCAACAATCTCTAAGCCATCAGCTAATTTAAAGGTAAGAGCGCTTGCAATGCCCTTCCAACATACGGCCTTAAGAACAGCAGAGCTATCTTTTAAGTTAAAATATACGTGCCCGGACGGAGCAAACTTAAACCCAGAAATTTCACCACGCACACGCACATTACTGAAACTAGTTTCCACCACGGATTTAAGATGGCGAGAAATCTCACTAACAGTATAAGCTGCCGGCGTCTCAACAATATTAACTTCTTTGAATAGTGATTGTTCCACGATGATTTTTTATTCAATAATATGGATGTTAGGATAACCTTCTTCGTTAGTTTCTTCAACATCTTCTTCACCCACATCCTCAGGTAAAAATCCATTGTTTTGCATATCCCAAAGTTTTTTATAATGGCCTGCAAGCTTATATAGCTCTTCATGCGTACCATCTTCTACAATATACCCATCCTTAAATACTAAAATTCTGTCCATATTAGCAAGTGTAGAAAGCCTGTGAGCGATAATAAGAGTAGTTCTATTTTTAGCCATCTTATCTATCGCTTCTTGAATGTAGCGCTCGGTTACTGAATCGAGAGCTGAAGTTGCCTCATCCATAATTAAAATAGGCGCATCTTTGAGCATAGCCCTAGCGATCGCAATTCTTTGACGCTGCCCCCCAGATATTTTCTGCCCACGCTCGCCTGCTGTAGTGTGGTATTTATCTTTGAGCTTTTGGATAAATTCATCGCAGTGAGCATTGCGTGCAGCTTCCATCACCTCTTCATCGGTGGCATTTAAATTGCCATAACGTATGTTATCCATCAATGAACGGTGAAACAACATAGGTTCCTGAGGAATCATAACTATTTGCGATCTCAAACTGTTTTGCGTTACTTTTGAAATGTCTTGTCCATCAATTAAAATGCGCCCACCAGAAATTTCAAAATACCGCAAAATTAGGTTTACAAAAGTGGTCTTACCACTTCCTGAAAAACCAACCAGACCAACCTTTTCACCAGGCTTTATAGTTACACTTTTATTTTCAAATATGTTGCTGTTTCGCTCATAATGAAAACTCACATTTTCAAAAACAATACTAGGACTTTTAACTACTAACTCTTTAGCATCTGGGGCGTCCACTATTTGTATTGGATCTTTCATAACGGAAAGCGCTTGTTGGCACACACCTATTTCTTGAAAGAATCTGGGCAATTCTAGCCCAGCCCACCAAGTTATCATGGTAATGTTCACAGTGCCTTGAAATATAAAGATTAAATCACCTAAATTTATTACACCAATTTTATAAGCATGTATCTGAAGCGAGGTCATAAAAACACCTACAAATAAAAAAGCCGTTATACCGAGCAAAACTTTTACTTTTTCAATATACATAAGGGCTGTTTCATATTTTTGCCTTTCCTCATTCTGCAAGATATGCGCAAGCTGTATCTCATAATTCTGCCTTGCAAATAACCTGACTACGCCACTATTTAAAAAGCTATCGACTATTCTACCTACTAATTTACTTATACTTTCTGCATGAACATCTGATAAATCTTGGCACCTCCTAGAAGTTTTAAGGCAAATACCAAGGTGCAAGCAAATCCATATAAAAATCACCATTCCAAACATGGGGTAAAGCTGGGCAAACATAATAGTCATGATAATCGCAGTAACCAAAACCGGTATGAACATAGTCATAAGTAACATCATCATGCTATGAGCGCTTTTAGGCATATCATTAATTTTGTTAGATAACGCGCCGGAATAATTGCTAGAGAAGTAAGAATGCGTTTGAGAACTCACATATTCAAACATCTTCATGCGGATATTAGCCTCAAATTTGGGGAATATGCGGGCGGATAAAACACCTTGGATCCTAAAGCTCACATCGATGATAATCCACATCAATGCGCCCAGCATCACAACACCAGAAATTTGATCCCAAATTAACTCTCTCGGCCCATGATACTCTTCTATATTAGAAATGATCATTCTAATCACCTGCGGCCATGCTATGTTGTCAAGCGTCCATGCTAAACAAAAAAATTGAATGAAAAAGAATGCCCAAAAATTTTTCCTGATAAAAAACCATAAAAATCCGGCAAGCGTAGTTGAAAACTTAAGCATATACATACTTTTAACATTACTTTATGCTAGCATGCTCAGTAATATTTTGCAATGTGGTTGAAAAGATTATAAATTATATCTATAATCCCAAGCCAAAATGGTACTTAGTTTTCTAGATGTTTAAAAACCTGCTAATAGCAAACCGCGGCGAGATTGCCTGTCGTATTATAAAAACTGCAAAAAAACTTGGTATCAAGACTACCGCAGTGTACTCAGATGCAGATACCAATTCCCTGCATGTAAGAATGGCAGATAAAGCCATATACATAGGTGAATCATCAGCCACACAAAGTTATCTAAATTCCAAAAAATTGCTTAATGCGGTTAAAATATCTGGAGCAGATGCACTTCATCCGGGGTATGGCTTTCTTTCCGAGAATCCTGATTTTGTGGAGCTTTTAGAAAAAAATGGCATAACTTTTGTTGGCCCGTCTGCCCAAGCAGTTAAGTCTATGGGCGATAAAATAGAAGCTAAGAAAATAGCTCAACGCGCTGGGGTTAATGTAGTCCCCGGCTATTTAACCGCTATTAAAGATGTTAAAGATGCAATAAAAATCGCATCAAAAATTGGCTTTCCTATTATGCTCAAGGCTGCTGCTGGTGGTGGTGGCAAGGGTATGCGCATTGTTCGCAGTAAAGAGGAAATGCAACAGGCATTTAGCTCAACCAGGAACGAAGCTCGAAATAACTTTTCGGATGAGCGCACATTTATAGAAAAGTTTATAGAAAACCCAAGACATATAGAAATCCAACTAATAGGTGACAAATACGGCAACTATGTATGCTTGGGTGAAAGAGAATGCTCCATTCAGCGCCATAATCAAAAAGTAATTGAAGAAGCTCCCAGTTCTTTTATTGATGAGAAAACTCGCAAGAAAATGTACGAGCAATCTATAGCTCTAGCAAAAAAGGTTAAGTATTTTTCTGCAGGCACAATTGAATTTATTGTGGATAAAGATAAGCGCTTTTATTTCCTCGAGATGAACACAAGACTACAAGTTGAACACCCGGTCACAGAGCTTATTACCGGGTATGATATTGTAGAATTGATGTTAAGAGTCGCGGCGGGTGAAAAACTCCCTATTACTCAAAAGGATGTGAAAATTAATGGATGGGCCTTTGAATCCAGGATTTATGCTGAAGATCCATCTTCTGGATTTATTCCTTCTACCGGGCAAATCATTACTTATAAAGAGCCAGAAAAAAGTGAGAGCATTAGAATAGACTCGGGCATTTATGAAGGCGGCGAAGTAAGCATGTTTTATGATCCCATCATAGCTAAGTTATGCTCCTATGGCCCAACGCGAAAAGAAGCAATTGAAGCTATGAAAAGCGCGCTTGGCAAGTTTGTTATTCGCGGCATTTCTCATAACATTAGTTTCTTACAAGCTATTTTTAGTCATCCAAAATTTGAATCTGGAGACATTACTACCAATTTTATTGCGCAAGAATATGAAGGTGGCTTTACTGGTGCCACTTTATCGGATGAAGAAACTGCAGTTATGTTAGTTGCCTCTGCCCATATATTCTTATCGGGCTTGAAAAGAGATGCACAGATCAATGGCCAGCTACGAGGCTTTTCCCGCAATTTCGGCACCCGCTGGGTTGTGCGATTAGATGACCAAAACTTTCCTATCACAGCACGCTCTATTGATGATGGTTACAAAGTTAACTTTGGCAACCGTAGATTTTACATTACCAGCTATTGGATGCTTGGAAGCAAGCTGTTTGACTGTAATGTAAACGGTAGAGATTATAGCCTTCAACTTGAATCCCGCGCTAACGGCTATGCTATAACTTTTAGAGGCCGCACTGTTCACAGTAGCTTTTTCTCTCCAAGAGCAGCAGAGCTTATCAAATTTGTTAAAACCAGGTCCTCTGATAGTGATGTTACAGAACTAGCAGTTAACATCTCAGGACGCGTAGTTGATATTAAAGTAAACCCAGGAGACCAAGTAACCAAGGGGCAACCACTAGTAATTTTAGAAGCAATGAAAATGGAAAACATACTTACCTCTCCTAGAGACGGCATTGTGGAAAAAATCTTGCATAAGATTGGAGATAATGTATCTACCGGGGAAGTTATAATGAATTTTCAATAGATCTCTTCGGAAACTCTACTTCTGCTGCAGCTTGCGACGTCGCTTCGGTGCTCAGATCCTCATGTATATTTAATACACTCCGGTCTTCCGCTCCAATATTCTCCCAACTCACTTCCAGTAGAATAAGATTCTTAAGTATTCTTCCATATCAGATATAGAATAGGACACCATGATATGGAAAAAGAAGAACAAACTAGCGTTGCAGATGTAATTGAGAAATTCACTCACGACAATTTAAAAAGCTTTGTTATTAAAACTTTTCAAACCTTGAACCCTAATATCAAGTTTGAGGATAATTGGCATTTAGATTTAATAATCCAATATTTAAATGCTATGTGCGAGGGCAGAGTAAAAAGGCTTATCATCAACATCCCTCCAAGGTCACTTAAATCCACAATTGTCAGCATAGCTTGGCCCGCTTGGTTGCTTGCTATGGACCCAAGCAAACGCATAATTGTTGCCAGTTATTCTCAATCATTAAGCTTAAAGCACTCAGAAGAATGTCGCTTAATAATGAATTCCGATTGGTACAAAAATCAATTCCCTCATACTAGAATAAGGCGCGGTTCTAATAGCAAAGGTAAATTCATCACCACTCAAAATGGATTTCGATTTGCCACCTCAATTGATGGAACACTAACCGGGGAAGGCGCAGATGTTTTGATCGTAGATGATCCTCACACCCCTCTACAAGCCGAAAGTACTGCTGAGCGCAACCATGCACTTGCATGGTTTGATCAGACCTTTAGCTCCAGGCTTAACGATAAAAAGCGCGGCAGCATAGTGGTAGTTATGCAGAGGTTGCACACAAATGATCTTTCAGGACACCTTCTTAAGAAGAAGCACTGGACACATCTAAAATTGCCTGCAATCGCACAAGATGAAACTACTTATGAATTTGAAACTTTTAAATACACTAGAAAAGCTGGAGAGTTACTTAATGCAAAACGAGAAAATTCTTCTGAAATAGAAATGGCAAAACTCGAACTCGGCTCTTATGCTTTCAACGCACAATATTTGCAAGAACCAGTTCGAATTACAGGCGGTATAATTAAATACTCATGGCTTCAAAAAGTAGATGTTATGCCAAAAACTTTTGATTGCGTGTATCAGAGCTGGGATTGCGCCGTAAAAGTTAAAGCAAATAATGATTTTACGGTTTGCACCACTTGGGGGGTGAAAGATAACAAATATTATTTAATTGATGTTCTCAGGGAAAAATTGGAATTCCCAGAATTAAAAATCGCTCTACTAAATGCAGCAACTCAGTATATCCCAAACGCTGTTCTTATAGAAGACAAAGCCTCAGGGCAAGCACTTATTCAAGAATTGAAAAAAACAAGTAATTTACAAATCATTCCTATACTCCCTACTAAAGATAAATTTACTAGGCTTTTAGCCGTATCCAGCTTTTTTGAAAGCGGCAATATCTTTCTGCCAAAAAACGCAAGTTGGCTGCATGAATATGAAGCAGAACTTACTAACTTCCCAAATGCTGAGCATGACGATATGGTAGACTCTACATCTCAATTTTTAGAATGGTCCCTGGGCAAAGGAGTAAAAACCAGAGGGCTCAGAGCAATTTAGTAAAAGCTATGAATTTTTAATCCACTCTATCTCTTTAAGTACAGTTTGCTCTGAATAGAATTTTTTCACTGGATTTATAATATTAACATCCATATTGCTTGGCAACTTTGGCGCATCATTATTTATAAAAAATACGTTTGGGAATTCTTTAAACATATCCCTAGAAACTTCAATGTTAGATGATATAACAGGTATTCCATAAGTTGCCATTTCAGAAACCATAACCCCTTGAGAATCTAGCCGAGAGGGCATTATTGCAGCCTTGTAATTATTTAACAAGTTAGGAATTTCTGAATTAGGGATGTATTTCTCAAATATTGTAATATTCGAGGGCTTTTTATAATATTCAAAATAGCGCCCTTTCCCATAAATATGGAATTTTAAATGCGGGTTTTGTTCAGCTAATTTAACAACAACATCTATGCAATATATTGCGCGGTCAAATCCTCGGATGCATATAAAATCATACTTTGCATTTTCAGGGGTATATCTATTTGAAATAAAACTTTCCCCCACACAGTTATGTATTATTTGATACCTGCCAGTTAGCTCGCTCTCTTTTAATCCAACATTAAGCAAGAATTGGTTATACAACCATTTACTGACGAAAATTAAACTCAACTTACCGCGTAAATGTTTTTGAATAAATTTACGAAGAACAAATAGCTTAACTTTATCATAGAGCTTTTGGAATAAGTTATATACACAATATAACTTAGGCTTTATTTTGGAGAAAGGAGCGCTAGTATAACTTGTTATATAAAGAATTTCGTGCCCATGGAAAATGAATACTAGTTTCTTTATCTGCCTCATTCTTGGTAATAAAAATAACAAGTGGCTTCTTAGGTTTGGGGCGTGAGAAACAACAACGTCATATTCTGCGATGTTACGCGGAGCGCAAGTATATACTTTCACTCCCTCATGCACATAATTAGATTTGGCACTAAAGTTTAATACATCAACATCTAAGCCATTTTGCATATAGTATTTTAACCTAGTATGCACGAATGCCATAGGCATAATATTTTCTTTAGATGGGTAGGCTTGGGTTAAAACCAAAACCCTCATCAATACTCCTCAGCATAATACTTAAGCGCATCATCAACTGTTCCATAGAATTTACTTTTCCCACTCTTCATAACCAGCCCATGAGTACAAAATCTTTTTATAAGGTCTTCAGAGTGAGAAGCAATTATCAAAGTACTCGCTTGGGTTAAGAACTGATCTAAACGGTTTTTTGCTATTACGCTAAAATCTCTATCACCCGCTCCAATTCCTTCATCTATAGCCAAAATCTGCGATTCAAAACTTGTTGTAATGGCGAAAGACAGTCTAGCTTTCATTCCTGCAGAATAAGTTTTAAAAGGCATTCTTAAGAAATCACCAAGCTCAGTAAATTCAGCAATTTCTGTGACTTTTTCTTTCATCTCCGCAACACTTCTTCCCAGTGCAATGCCACCTAAAATAATGTTTTCATAACCAGTTGCCTCATCATCCAACCCAAAACCAGACCCTAAAATAGGACAAACCTTGCCCTCCACATAAACTTTGCCACTAGTTGGTTGATATATCCCGGAGATCAATTTTAAGATAGTGGTTTTACCCGCACCATTATTTCCAATAAGCCCTACTCTATCCCCGGAGTTAATTGTAAGCGTTAGGTTATCAATGGACCTTATATATGGAATTTTATTGCTACTAACAAATTTTCCTGCGCTTGCAAGCGAGATAATTTTTCTCGTTATCAACCTGGGGTCTTGGCCATACACAGGATAATCAAGACTAACTTTTTCGAACACTATCATCGTTATAACCAAAATACTAAGCGATGTTTAAACTTGCGGTATAAATATGATGCGCAAGCAACATTGAGCATAGTTACTATTGCTACATATAAAATAGAAATATTGCTGATTTCCATTGAAAGCAAAGGAGCGCGAATTATATCTATAAAATGCGTAAATGGGTTTAATTCTGCAAGAAACTGTTTATCTCCAAGCATATGTTTCTGCCACATAATGGGAGTCATAAAAATTAAAATGCTCATTATTGATTGCACAATTTGAACACAATCGCGATATCTTGTGGAGAAAAAGCCTAATACAACACAAAGGCAAATAGCGTTGATGAAATAGATTAATAATCCGAAAGAGGCTATCATTACTCCACTTATGGTGAGAGTGCCCTTAAAAATTAAAATGGCAGCTACAACTACCAGACCATGCAAAAATACTATAAAATTCCTTATAAACATTCTAATACATAGTGTAATTGGGTTGAAATTAAGGTTAGAAATCATCCAAGAGTATGTAATAAAAATGGTACATGCTTCAATAATAAGCACAGAGAGGAAAGCCCAAATTATCATACCAGAAGCTATGTAAGGAAAAAAATCTTTTAAGTTTATCTTGAATAGCAAAGATCCAAGCACGCTCATACAAATTATAGAAATAAAGGTAACTATTACCATCCAAAATGGACCCAACATGGTTCTTCTATACTTACTTCTGATATCCCACCAAGCCATGTAAAGAGGTTGGTCATAGCTTTGTAGTGATAATAAAAAATCTTTAAAAAAATTAGATTTCACTAGTAATAATTTTTAAACTTAATTCGGTTAAGGTATGCATGCAGGGCTCTTAAGTCAAGGGCTTTTTGTCACACAAATCGCATTAGCATCGCTCTAAAATTGTTTGAGCAATTATCTCTGAAGCCTTCCCACCACCAAAAATCTTAAGGCTATTATACGAATTGCTCCCGTCTTTCATTGCTTGCTGAAAATCCCCCAAGTGAAACTTATAAGAAGAGAAATCAGAATCACTGAAACTTCCCATGACTTTTTGCCAACCTATATTTTCTATTTCTGGCCAAGGGGTAGTGTTTAAAAATACATAACAAGGTTTACCAGAAAAGAAAGCTTCTTTCTGAAGCCCACCAGAGTCTGTAAGCACTAGCTCTGCACCACTTAATAGACCCATCGTTTCAAGGTAGGGCAAAGGCTCTCTCAAGTGCATTTTTGGATGGTTAGCAAGTTTTTCATAAAGATCATATTTCTCTAGGTTATGCTTAGTTCTTGGATGTAAGGGAAAAATTACATCTACTTCTAGAGAGGTTAACATATTACACAAATTGGTTAAATTAGCCAAGGAGTCCACATTCTCTTGCCTATGGAACGTACACACAAAATATCTATCAAAGTCTTTTACATACTCAGGTTTACTAAATGATTGGCGCATTTCTAGGAAAAGGTCCAGCATCACATCACCAGCAAAGACTATTTTTTCTTCAGGGAATCCTGCATTTTTTAAATTATTTACCGAAGTAATATCTGGCGCAAAAAGAAGGTCTGAACTGTTATCCACCAAAATCCTGTTATATTCTTCAGGGTTACTAAGATCACCAAGGCGAGGTCCAGCCTCAACATGTGCAATTTTTATATTAAGCTTCTTAGCAGCAATTGCAGCGCAGAGAGTAGTATTAGTATCTCCATAGACCAATACTATATCTGGCTTTTCTTTTAGCAAAATATCTTCAAGCGCGCCTACACAAGCGGAAATAAACTGTAAGTCTGAAAGTTTATTTATATTTAAGTTATAAGCGGGAGCGCAAAGCTTTAATTCCGCAAAAAAAGCATCACTCATCTTCGCATCAAAATGCTGCCCAGTATTTACTATAACTTCTCTGCACCCAACCTCGGATAATTTCTTTGACACAGTAGATGATTTAATAAACTGTGGACGGTTTCCAAAAATGGTTAATATTGTTTTCATCTTCTCTTCTCTATTATGCTATTATTAAGCCTGCGCAGCCTGTTAAAAGTCTTTTTATTATTCGATATAATCTGTTTATCCCTTTTCGAAAATAGTAAATTGTATAACTCACAGGATGGGTGACAGCAAATTTTTTTGATATACATATCTTTTTAATTATAGGCTTATGTAAAACGCTAATATAAAAAACTTTTTCGAATTTCAGCTGGTCAAAAAGTTGATGTATTTTTTGATCGAAACTAGAGATAAAGTTTTCATAAGAATATTTACCAGAACTTATAATATCTTCATATGCCTGATTTTGAATTTTTTTGAGATATTCTATATCCTTAATTTTAGTTATCACTTCCTCTATATTGCTTAGGTCTTTTTTAAGCGGGATATAATGTGTATTAGGCTTAAGAATACCAGAATAGTAACCCTCATTACACACAAGAACAGTGCCACAAGCAATTGCCTCAAAAACTTTTGGAGAGATTCCTGAAATGATTACTTTATTATCATCCCTAAGATGGCAATTAAACTTATTAAACTTATTAAACTTATTAACCTTATTTAAATATTCTTCCCAGGTTTTAGCTTCACCTGAAATTTGCATTGTTTCAAAAAGTTTGGCCTTAGCCTCTAGGTCATGATGAACCAAACTAGAGCCACTTTCCGTGCATAACATTACTTTACCCTTTTGCAAAAATTTTAGCCATTTATCCCCAAAAATTTTTGCTTTCGGCCTCCAGTCAATATCTATTTTAAGATTAAATTTTTTAGCTAATTCTCTAAAGTCCATCGCTATTTTAAATTTTTCGGCTCCCAGCGCCCCATAAAGCCACCCTAAATTGTTTCCTCTGTATACAATATCTAAAGGCCGCTCTTCTAAAGGAGGGTTTTCAAGATGTAAAAGCTCATCGTTAACATATCCAGTGAGCACAGTATCAAATGTTAAATTAGGCAGTTCACTTATGGGATATATTTCTCGAAATGCTTTTTCATCTGATATACAAGAAAAAACATGGTGAACACCCAAAGCTTTTAATTTTGCCACTGCGTATCTTGGAGTAGTATACTCATCTTGCGCTATATATACCTTAAGCTTTGGAAATTGAGCTATTTGGGCGAATAAAGATTGATCAATTAAGCCATGTTGATTATATAAGCAAAGCCCATAATGCAGTATTATACAATCATAATTGGATAGATCCACATTAATAGGAAAAATGGTATTTATAGGGAAAAAATCAATATCAAGCTTAGAGAATTTTTGAAAGGCCTCTATGTGCTCCCAATACGTAGCGGCAATTTTTTCATATATAGGATATATTAGTATAGCTTTAAGCTTCATAAATTTCTTGGAAATTTTTTGCGATTCACGAAATTTATTATGTATACAGCTTCAATGTTGTCAATTCGTTTACTAGATTTTTCTTTAATTTAACTCTATTATTAGTCCAACCTACATTTTAATGAATATATGCCAAATAGCAAATTACGCATTTTGATATTACATCATATGCCTACTAATTATCTAAAAGCCTCCCATGCTTACTTGGAAGCGTTATCAAAATATCTAGATGGCGAGGTTACCCCGCTCGATTCATATCATAGTGATATTACACATCTTGATAATTTTGATGTGGTAATTTTACATTACAGCGTTTTAATTGTGAGAGACAGCTATTTAACTGTAGCTACTAGGCAAGCACTCCATGATTTTAGAGGAACAAAAGTTTTAATCATTCAAGACGAATATAGATGGATAAATGATACAGTTTCATGCATGCAGTTTTTAGAATTCGATCTTTTGCTTACCTGCATGCCGAATGGTTATATTGAAGAAGTTTACCCAAAAGCAAAACTTCCAAATCTTAAAAAGATTAATGTGCTTACTGGTTATGTATATGATGAAATGCGCAACTTCCCAGTAAAAAGTTATGATGAAAGAAATTTAGATGTTGTATATAGGGCGCATAAATTATCTGCTTGGTATGGAAGACTTGGAAGAGAAAAATGGCAAATAGCAGAACAATTTTCTGCTAGGGCAAAAAATTTACCAATTAGAAGTGACGTATCATACTTAAGCAAAGATAGAATATATGGAGATAAATGGATAGACTTCTTATGTTCTAGCAAGTGCGCGTTGGGCACAGAGAGCGGAGCCTCAGTTTTTGACTTTGATGACACTATACGCAAACAAGTAGAGAAATTTGAAACGGAAAACCCAAATACCTCCTTTGAAGTGATCGAAGAAAAATTTTTCCTAGGCCTTGATGGTAAGATAAAGCAAAACCAAATTTCACCTAGAATTTTTGAATATGCAGCATGTCGCAATTTGATGATATTATTTGAAGGTGAATATTCAGGTATGATGCAACCTTTTGAACATTACTTACCTTTGAAAAAAGACTTTAGTAATTTTGATGAAATAATTACTTTAATACAAGATAAACAAGTTTGGGAACGCATTACTGATAAAGCCTATAAAGAGCTCATCTTATCTGAAAAATATACTTACAAAACATTCATAGAAAAATTAAATTTAATAATTGAGGAGCTTACAAGGCTAAAACCCCCCTCTTCCATTGGGCCTCTTCGGAAACTCGCTTCTGGTAGCAGGGTGCAAGGAGCACACGGAACAGAAGACCGGAGTGTATTAAATATACATAAGGATCTGAGTACCGGAGCATTGAGGCAACCTGCAGCAGAAGTAGAGTTTCCGAAGAGGTCTATTATTGCTAAGAAGTATACCGACTGTGGCAATCCAGCTACTGGCACAAGCAGCAACTTATATCGCAGCCTTGCAACCTTAATTTACAAAATGCCTAAACCTATTATCACTTCAGCAAAAGCAATTGTACGCTTATTACAAAAATATAAATCAAAAAGGTTTTTAAATAATTCTAAGCTACCCAGGAGAGATGAGGGCGTGGTGTGCCTTACCCCGCAGGAGCATAAAAATCAAGAGTTTGCAGTTGTATCTAAGGAAAAAATATGTAGTATCTGCAGATGGGCTATTAAAGGGCAAGATTAAAAAGGGATTATAGAATGTGCGGCATCCTAGGTTTATTTCAATTACAAAAAGCGTTAGACCGCAGAACAATTGGTAATTACGCTAAGATATTATCAGATATTATAACGCACCGCGGCCCTGATGACCAAGGCGTATGGGTTGAAGAAAATGCAAGGGTAGCACTTGCCCATAACAGGCTTAGCATCATTGATCTAAGCGATAACGCACATCAGCCTATGGTGGCTGATAATGGGCTGGTAATAGTATTTAATGGGGAAATATATAATTATATTGAACTTAGAGACTCCTTGAAAAGTCACTGGAACTTTAGGTCGAAAAGCGATACTGAAGTAATTCTTGCTTTGTATTCGAAATATGGAAATGATTGCTTGCAGTATTTGCGCGGCATGTTTGCTTTCGCTATCTGGGATCCAAAGAAGAATAAACTATTTTGTGCACGCGATAGATTTGGGATTAAACCTTTTTACTTTTATCAAAATAAAGAAGTTTTTGCTTTCGCATCAGAAGCCAAAGCTTTACTTCCACTCGTTGATAAAATTGAGACCAACAAAGAAGCATTCTCTGAATACTTAGTATTTCAATATACTTTAGGCAATCAAACTCTTTTTGAAGGCATTAAGCAATTACTTCCGGGAGAATGTTTATCTCTGGAAGAGAACACTTTGGCTATAAAAAAGTATTGGAATTTAGAATATCATCCCGATCCTTATCATACCGAAAAATATTTTTGCGAACAATTTGAAGCACTTGCTGAAGAAAGTATGAGCTTGCATTTGCGCAGCGACGTACCTGTTGCGAGTTATTTAAGTGGAGGTGTGGATTCGAGTATTGTAGCGTCACTCGCCCATGAGCAAGGGGGGCTTAAAGCTGGCTTGTTTCATGGAAGATTTAATATTACTGGTTACGATGAGAGCAATTATGCTCAGATGGTAGCAGACAAATTGAAGGCACAAATAAATATTTTAGACATTGGAAGCAAAGACTTTGTCGATAATATTTCAAACGTAATATATCATTTAGATTTCCCAATAGCAGGGCCAGGATCATTCCCACAGTTTATGGTTTCTAAATATGCCGCCCAATCTGCAAAAGTGATATTGGGTGGGCAAGGTGGAGATGAACTCTTCGGAGGGTACGCACGTTATTTAATAGCATATTTCGAACAAGCCATTAGTGCTGCAATAGATGATACTCATCACAATGGTAATTTCGTAGTAACTCCTGAATCAATAATCCCAAATCTTAAAACACTTAGGGAATACAAACCTCTTATCAAACAGTTTTGGAAAGATGGACTATTTGAAAGCTTAGATAAGAGATACTTACGCTTAATTAACCGCATGGTAGATTTTAACGGTGAAGTGGATTTATCCGTCTTAAACCTAGATGGCGTTAATGAAAGATTTTACAGTATTTTTAATGCACCTAATGTTGCTAAAGCTTCTTATTTCGATAAGATGACACATTTTGATTTAGCATGTTTGCTTCCTGCCCTTTTACAAGTTGAAGATCGTGTTAGCATGGCTTTTGGATTAGAATCTAGAGTGCCGTTTTTAGATCATAAGCTGGCAGAATTTGTAGCCAATATACCGGCGGATATAAAATTTAGAAATGGAGCAATGAAGCACATGCTGAAGAAAGTATTTGGCTCTTTGCTGCCTCAGGAATTAATAAATCGCAGAGACAAAATGGGCTTCCCTGTGCCTCTTAAGGAATGGTTCACAGGAGAATTAAAAGATTTTGTGGGCGATACCTTTAACAAAACCAATAACAACCGTCCTTTTTTGAATAAGGAAAATATTATGAAAAATTTCTCTTCTATGGATTCTGCTTTTTCGAGAAAGGCCTGGGGGCTTCTCAGCATGGAGCTATGGTATCAAAATTTTCATGACAGAGAATTACATTTTAAATCTTTCCTAAAAGAACACAATGTGCTAAAAGTTGGGAATTATTAAAACTAAATTGGCAATATTTTATTGAGGTTAATGTAGATGGCAAAAAGAATATTTATTACTGGTGGTGCAGGCTTTATAGGTTCGCATTTAGCAGACCAATTATTGGCCCGTGGTAATCAAGTTATGGTGGTAGATAATTTTTCTACTGGTCGCAGAGATAATTTGAAACCACATGCAAACTTACAATTGATTGAAGATACAATAACAAATTCTTCTAGAATGCATGACTTGATCAGTAATTTTAAGCCAGATGTGGTTATTCATGCCGCTGCTTCTTATAAAGATCCAAACAACTGGGAAGAAGATTCTAAAACAAATGTACAAGGCACAGCTGCCATTGCGCAGGCGTCTCTTAAAGCAGGGGTTAAGCGCTTCATTTATTTCCAAACCGCTTTATGCTATGGGTTAAAACCAATTGAGCAACCTATAACTCTCAATCATCCAATTTTACCTGGTGGTTCAAGCTATGCAATTAGTAAAACTGCTGGTGAGTATTATGTACAACTATCGGGTCTAGACTATGTGACCTTTAGACTAGCTAATGCATATGGCCCTCGTAACATTAGCGGCCCTCTCCCTACTTTCTATAAGAGGCTTACTACTAATCAACAATGTTTTGTTATGGATACAAGACGCGACTTTGTCTACATTGATGATATGACAAGTTGTATTATGGCTGCGATTGATGGCAAAGGCGCTGGTACTTATCATATTTCTTCAGGCACAGATGTTTCTATAGAAGAATTATTTAATGCAACCACAGAAGCACTTGGTATGAACATTGTAGCAGAAGTGAAACCTCGTTTACCGGACGATGTATATTCTATATTACTAGATCCATCACGCACAGAAAAAGACTTGAACTGGAAAGTTCAAGTTCCATTAAAGCAAGGGGTTAAAGCTACTATTGAGTATTATAAAGAGTTTGGCATAGAACAAACATTTACTCATCTTAAACAGGTTAATGAGTGATGTCTTTTCACAGTAAGCGTATTTTAGTAGTGGGTGGCGCTGGCTTTGTTGGAAGTAATTTATGTTATGAATTATTAAGGCAAAACGCAGCCGAAATTGTAATAGTAGATAATCTTTTATCAGCTGAGCTCGAGAATGTACCTGAGGATTCAAAAGTACAATTCATTTTTGGTTCCATTGCTGATGATAGGATCTTGCAAAAAGCAGGAAAGGATTACGATTACGTATTTCATTTGGCTACTTATCATGGAAATCAGTCTAGTATAGCTGATCCTATTGCAGACCATCAAAACAATACGCTTACTACTCTTAAACTATGTGAACACTTTCAGGGCGTTAGCAGATTACAAAAAATGGTTTATTCTTCTGCTGGATGTACTGTTGCAAAGAAAACTTATGACGATGTATCAGCTACATCAGAAGATGCTGAAGTTTCATTATATCATGATAGCCCATATCAAATTTCTAAAATAATAGGCGAGTTTTACGGCAATTATTATTGGATGAAATACAAGTTACCATTTGCTAAAGCCAGGTTCCAAAATGTTTATGGTCCTAGAGAAATCTTAGGAGCCGGTAGCTGGCGCGGCACTCCCGCTACAGTATGGCGCAATGTAACCCCTACGTTTATATGGAAAGCTTTGTGCAACAAAGAACTACCTGTGGAAAATGGCGGACAAGCCTCTAGAGATTTTATTTTTGTAGATGATATAGTAGCAGGGCTTATAGCAATTGCTCTTCGTGGAGAAACTGGTGGCGTATACAATTTAGCTTCTGGGGTCGAAACAACAATTCAGGAACTAGCAGAAGTTATCAATAGGCTTACAGGTAATAAAGCATCTATTGCTTATCAACCAGCGCGCCCTTGGGATAGATCTGGCAAGCGCTTTGGATCTACTGATAAAGCCAAAGATGAAATTGGATTTGAAGCTAAAGTATCTTTAGAAGAAGGCTTAAGCAAAACTATTGAATGGACAAAGCAGAACCGAGATTTAATAAAGCGCAATATGATGAAACACGCTTATTATGTGCATGAAGTTAGGGATTATAGCTAAAGTAATATAAAAAGGCATGAAACTTCTATAAAGAATTGCGACGCCGCTGGGGGTGGCGGCATAAGTGTTGAAAGTGCTAAGAAATATAAAAGCCATAAAAAGAGAGAGTATTTTAATTTAATAAAAAGCAATAATGCAAACAACGGGTTGCCGTTGTTTGTTCA
>JAQSWL010000068.1 GCA_029266655.1 Candidatus Midichloriaceae bacterium
CTAATGATAAATGCTTGTATAATGGCATTTGTGCAACTCCTTTTTTTAAGCACTGGTATCCTACCAGATTAGGTGTTGCACTTCACCTTTGATTTTTCCCTTCTTCCTGCAATTGCTTAAGGGCAATATTGAAATCTTTTCGTATACTTTCTTTCATAGATCTTGTTTCAAGGCTGTTAATTTCAAAAGCGCTCAAAGTTTTTTGTATACTTTCATAGTCTATTTTTAGGAAGATTTTAAATCCTTCTATTCGATCATGATGATTAAGCGTATTTTGCTCTTCAAGAATGCGAGTCTCGATTAAAAAACATCTAAAAGGTGAAAGATTGCCATAATGCACCATATTATAGGCACTTTCTTCAGGTACTATATTTATAATGAAGTTGAGTGCTCCAATGTTATGTCTAACTGCTATATGGCGGAAAAGTTCATAATTATCCATAGAAAAAAGTTTAACTATGGTAGTTTTTCTATGCATATCCAATATCTCTTTAAGCTGCACGAAGGTGCCATTATCAAAATGTTCTTTTATTAATGATTTAGACAGCTTTGGTTTAAATATTTTTTTTGTTTTTTGTATTGTGTTGCGCACTCAGATTCATATTGATGAACTTCTACTGAATCAGCAAATCGTACACGTTTTTTTGTGGTTTGATTAATATCTTTTTGATCTTTGTTTAACATAGGCTTTTAATCTTTTATTAACTATTTTATACTTATTATATAAAATATGCAGTAAAATTGCAATGAATAACGAGGAAGTATTAAGGGAAATAGAGGCAAGAAAAGAAGAGGAGGTCTAAGTTCAAATATAGAAATAGAACAAAAAAGCAAAAAACATAAGCCTAAGAAAAAAGGATCTGTAAACTCGGATAAAGAAGCGAATGAGCCTCCTAGAAGGTCTCCAAGACTAGCTAATCAAAAGTTTTGTTAAATTTCTTTAGACCCATCATTTTCATGGCGTATTCCCGCGGCCCTGTTGCCACTTCTGAAATAATGCTCATAGACATACCCTGCTAAGCCACCAATAATCGCACCTGATGATGCTCCAAAGAGTGCCGTAGTTAGAATGCTCATAGCCGTTGTCCCGAATAAAAAATTAGGGCATGTAGGCACCTGATGTTCTGGAAGAGAAATTCTCAACAAATAGGAAAAAGCAAGTGCGTTGAACATGCCAGCTAGGGATACAGCTGCTGCATGGAATACGATATTTGAAAAATTATATCGATGATTACCCTTTGATTTATTAGGAATATGCTGTTTATTTGCTTGAACGCTCTTTATTAAGCTTTTATGCTGTTCAGGAGTTAATTCTATTATACTTTCTGACTTTGGCTTGCTGAAGAAAGGTTTTTTGTGCCCATCAGTATACCTGTCTCCCTCATTTGCCCCTTCATCGTTAATACCAGAAACTATTATGCCATCCTCAGTAGAGTATAAGTGCAAACCTGTCGTCCGAGGCTCAATAGCGATATCGCCATCTAGGATAGCATATATATCTTTGAGAGGCAAGGTAGCATCGTCGTTCTCAAGTTTGCAAAATTCTTCCAAATCTCTTTTTTTAAGATATAAGGTTGTGCATGTAAGAGAGGTATACTGAGATAGCTTAGCTTTTAGTTGGCCTACGGTGTATGGCTTATTTCCGTTGTATTCTATAAACACAGTAAATTTTACGTTATTTGCTATACACATTAACCTAATATCACAATTGCGGTTACCGAATCTAAGTCTAGTATATAGCAGGCTTTCATTTTTGATATTATACTGCTCTAAAGTTTTATCATCTTCCAACAGTTGGTTATTAGAAACTAGACTTAAGCTGTCTATAAGCCCATCACCCTTTGTATAGTACTCAAATTCACGATACTCTTTGGGGCGGCCGCCCATCAATTCAGCTACTCTCTCTTTTATAGAATAACAGGTATCATCTGGGTTGACCTCTATAGTGAGCGATCCACCAGTAAGAGTTTTTACATAAAGCTTCATTTTCTTATTAGCCCCATCTTGCATGGCCATTCTCCTCATTAATTGCCCCTGTTAGTTGAGTGGTCCTATACCTTCCAAGTGCAGGGGCTACTTCTTCATATAGTCTTTTGGTTTCAATTATTATCGATACCTGGCCATTTTCTTTCTTAATTGGGTTATGTCCAATAAGGCCTGGGAATTTTATATTATAATAATGTATAAAACATTGCTGCTCTTTTATATCTTTAAAGTTCAGATGAAAAACTGTGCTGACATCACCACTTTGCCTGAATCTTGCGCCTACTTGACTAGTAGTGATGCCAGCTAATCCTACTAAACCTTGCTCTACCGCAACGCCTGTAAAAACTTCTGAGTATGGCACATTTAGCTCTTTTTGGAATTTCTTCATTAACTCTACATGAGTGTAACTGAGTTTTTCATTTATGCCTCCCGCCCCACCAAATAATAGGTCTTTATCGGCGCACTTAGAAGTAATTATATCTTTTACATTTGTACTAGAGAAAGGCGAAGCTATTTGTTGCTCTTTGCCTATTAACCATTCACAGAATTCCATCCCTTGGCGTACTGATATGCCTAAGTTGTAGCTACTTAAGGTGCAATTGTTGGTTGCGCTGGCTTGGTACCGATGGTATGGCCACTCTTCAATATAATTTTTTACTTCGATTGGAAGTTGCTCATATGGTATAGCTATTTCTTCCTGCAAGTATTTCCCATAAACATGAGGGAATTTCTCATCACCATATCCATTCTTGAAAATATTCTTTATATAGAAAGCCAGAATATCTTTATTATTCCTAAGATTAAATATACCTATGCAACATGACTTAATTTTATTGCTAACTTTATAAGGCTTCTTGCCATGCTTAGCGCTATCATATTTACCATCCAAGTATCGGTTATCTGATCTTATCATAATATCGTTTTTGTTTAATTTATGTAAGGACACATACATACAATGATGTGGATTATACGTCATCGAGGTAAATATAAACTCTTCCCCTTTTTTAAAGTTCAGTAATTTGTTGTAAACGGATTCAAAGTATTCATGAAATAAATCTGTGCTGACCTCATAGTTTGCAGTGGCAAAGGTCTGCATAATGATGTTAATTTCTTCATATAGCTTCCCTTGAACCTCTGCTAAACTGGTCGCCTCACTATTGATTTTGGGGAAATCAAAAGGTTCTAGGGCACAAATCCTTACATAAAGCTCCAAATATACATGCAATCTCATTTTTAAAATTGGAGCTGGCATCGCTCCTTTTATACTTCCAAAATTTATTGATTCTCGGCTTATATCGCTGATATTACTTAAAAACAAACGATATATATCAGTGCGATAGTTGCTTACCTCTAGCCAATTACGATCCTCTCCAGTAATACACTTGGCCAACCTATTAAGGACTGCTTTCTTACCATCTGTGGTAGTCTGAATTTTATAATCATCCACACTAAAGCATAATATTTTTTCTAAAGAGCTTTCATTTAGAAGCCCTTTAATAACCATCCTATCAAACTGCCTTATAAAGTTTTGATTAGACTCAGCAAGGCCGATAGCATAGCCAATACTTGCATCCGCACCATTATCAACCAAATATTCAACCACCTCCCACTTCTTATTCTGAATTGCCAATATCAAAGGCGTTTCCCAATTTTGGTTATTGAAATCATTAATATCGACTTCTTTGCTTTCTATAATCCTTTTAACTTCTATTATGTTCCCAGCTGCAGCTGCCTCGTGCAATGGCGTTAACTTTATTGGGCTATTGCTTCTTATCCTGCGGGCGATAGCCATTTTTTCTTTTGAGGTGCTTATGTCCAGGCTTGCGCCTTTTAGGTAATGTTTAAAAAGCTTGGTAGGCATCTTAGCTTTTACATACCCTTCTCTCATTGCACCTAAAACAGCTTCTGTTTCCTCACCATTTTTCGTTAATTCCTGATCATTATGGGTAATTATCTTATGATAGGTGGTCTTGCCTTGACCTTTAATAGGCTTGCTGCAGATGCGAAGGAATATGTTGGGGTCTTTGAAAATAAAAGTGATTTCCTTCATTGGTTCAAGCCATGCTGTTTGGCTAGAGAAACTGTAAAGACGTATTGCAAGTACCAAGTCCAACACGCCTTCTTTGCTCCATGCTGTTATAGTCTTTACGTTATTGCCGGCTTTATCACGTATTGCTTTGAGTTTTTCTTCTTCATTAGCAAAATGAGTTAGCGCTATTTTGTCAAGGTCTGGAGAGATGGAAGCTGAGAATTGTCTGTAATACCTTCTACTAGTAATCATAGCTGGGTTAAAGCTGCCTGCAGCAAGCACCCCAGAAACGCCAAGTCCGGCTGCTACCAGAAACCGCACTCCTGAATTTACACCGTAACAAAAGCTAGTTCCACAGGTAGCAGCAGATAACAGACCAAGGCTAGTAAACCCAGCCTCAATACCACCAAATAGCCCAGTCATAAAAGTACTCACACCAAGCCAACTACCCATAAAGCCAGCACGATAACCAACTACACGGACAGCAATGGCAGTGCCAGCATACCAACCTAGCATACCAACTAAGCCGCTGCTAGAGTCTTCACCATATCTATTGAAGTGTTCTTTTGTCATTGTAAATAGGGATTTTTGATATAGTTCCCTAAGCACTAAATGAATGAAATCCACCTGTTTTTCATCATACTTTTTACCATCATCCTTTATATACTTGGCAACTTCATCTTTAACCTCTGAATTCACATTAAGTGTTTTGTAAATTCTCCTAAGTGCTGCTTGGATATATTCTTCAAAATGTCCAAGCCCATCTATGATTATCCCCAAAGCCTCCTTGGACTCCTGCCCTAATCTCAGCAAACCTTCGGCTGCGTAGAGCTTGACACCTGGATGAGCATCATTCTTCATAACATCCTCAAGTCCTTTAACTATCACATCAGTTTTCAACCCGAGTTTTACCAACGCTTCGATAGCATGCACTTTCTTAGCTGGTTCAGTACTGGTTTTTAAAATCTCAAGTAAGTCTGAGGCTACTCGTTCTGAATCAACAAGCACCATTTTTAACCTTTTTAAAACATCTGGGAGGTTATTATTAGGTAATTGCTCAATTAACTTATTCTTTAATCGATCATGGGTAAGGCCTAACAGCTCCCTAGGCTCATTTTCAAATGCATCCCAAAATTGCAATAATGGGTAGTAATTTTCTTTATTAATACACTCTAAGTACAATATCCCTGCTGTCGATACCCACATGGCTTCGTAATAAGGTATGTATTTATAATTCTGAAGCATTTCTACTGCTTTTTTGAATCTCATATCGTCCGAAGGGCAATCGAAAGCTTTTGCTATATATAGACCAGCAAAGTATTCCTGAAATGTAAGGTGGATAAAATACACTGAATTATCTTTTGAATCTCTGTAGGTATCAACAGTTTTAATAATTCCTAAGGCGAGAACTTCTTTTAATAACCCTTCTATGCCGGTTAATTTTTCTTTCGCTTCTATTATCGATGTGATGCGTTCGGGTGGTATCGTAATCGTATGGTTTGTCATGCCAGCAATTGCAATTTCTGACAAAACATCCATCAGTATTTCTTGCCTCAGCTTCTTTTCTATATCTGATAAGCCTTGTAAATACACACCTTTTTTGGCCATAACATTAGAAAAAAGATGCTCAGTAATTTTTTGATATAGCTTGGTTGCGGTATAGTCCTGCAGTTGATCGTTCTTCTCAATCAACCCCCATCCATCGCAAATTAACTGTAGATTAAGCGGTGTGTGGGCAATATCGTGTAGATGTTGGTTTGATTCAATAAGTTTTATTAAAGCTTCCTGATCGTATTGATAAAATTGTGCAATATATTTCCTGATGTTTTCTTTGGTAAAGCCAACATTCTCCAACTTCAAATCAAATTCAATTGGCTTTTGGTTTAACTCAATCGCAATCGGCCTTGAAGTGGTTATAATATGGAATTTGTTATTTAAAAACAGCGAGCTTAGCAAGATTTCTAATGCTTTGGGCATTGCATGCGCTATCTCGTCGTAACCATCTAATATGAACAAGAGCTTGTCCTGGTTTGCTTCATCGAACAAATACTCAGCTATTTCTTCTTTTGTGAGATTATTGCCATCGGGCATGCATTTCTGCTTTACTATCTCAGCTAAATAAAGCTCTTTCCATTCTTCATCTATCTCACACCCTATCAATTCCCTTAGCGGTATCCAAAATACAGCGTCGAACTTACCTGCCCAAAGGTTGCCTTCTTTCCACTTTACCGATAAATATTGGCACAAGGTGCTCTTCCCAACTCCTGGACGGCCATAAACAGCAATTTTCTTTGGTGCGTTTCCATCTTGATCTTGATTGGTAAATATTTGCTCTATTTCTGTTGATGCACGCGTATCAGGTAGTTCATCATCATATAGAGGGATATACATTTTTAACTGTGCATTTCTAAGATCTTCAATTTCTTTAACTCCGGTTGAGCCGTGGCTTCTAAATCTCATCTCCTTATCTTTTGCGTCTTCACGCTCAATTATCCGTAAGTCTATACAGGCTTTTGTAACGTGGTATGCATAGGGGTCGCTTCGTTTTATGACCGTAGGGATAGAAGTAGAAATTAGTTCACCGTATTTCTTTTTCAGCAATTCTGGTATACTGCGCATAAGCACCTTTTATCTATCGTGTTAACGGAATTGTAATATTTTTGTTTTTCATTAACAAGGAGTATTTTGTTAATACTAAGTTGCGTTCAAGATAATACTGATTTCATCCACGAAAATAATGAAAGCGATCTTATCACATGATTGTTTTTATTTAAGAATACCAATGCC
>JAQSWL010000013.1 GCA_029266655.1 Candidatus Midichloriaceae bacterium
TTTTTTGTTAATGCCATTGCTTGTTTAATTGCATATTCTTTCAGAAAAAATAAGCCCGCCTTTAAATTCCCTTCTTCCCTTATCCATAACTGACGTTAACTTAAATTTATGGATAAAGCATTATATAGCTAAGCCTTTATAATTTGACTACGCGTTGCTCGATTACTCAGGTAGGTTTTACTATATTTCGTTCCTCGCTCCTATATTCAAATTAAAATGCTTTAGCTATAAAATACCCCCCGCAATTAGAGCTTTTTTGCCTAAGTATTGTTAAAACAGCTGCAATAATATCACTACTGAGAGGCAATTTATTTTTTAATAGAGGCAGTAAGTTTATGCCTTCTTTTTAGTTCCTTACGTCGAGCTGAGGTTATTCTGTAGGCCAGGTATTTGCTTGTATGTAGCGATGATGTTGGGGGTATGTCTTGTTAACTCAAATTTATGGATATAGCTAAAGCGTTATAAAAGTAGTATGGCGTTTTAATATAGCTAAAGTGGTTAAAAAAGGCATATTAATTTGGATCAATCTAAGACTTGTGTATATGAGATAAAAACACTCAAAAGCCTTGCGACGCCTGACGTCGCTTGCGCGCCGTCACCCCAAACGGCGCCGCAATTCTTTATAGAAGTTTCATGCCTTTTTTATACCACTTTAGCTATAAAAAGCAATAATGCAAACAACGGGTTGCCGTTGTTTGCTCATATTTTGCAAGATCTTTATAAAAGATCTTGCAGGCCGGGTTCAAGCGCATTCGCGCTCGCCCCCCCAAAAAACCCGGCCTTGTCTTTATGTTTTGCTTTTTATACTAAATCTCAAAATAAATTGAGATAGTAATGCCAGATTTTGGCAAAGTGCGAGGGAAAAAAGCAGCCCCGTATTTTACATATTCATCAATTTTTTACCAAGCAAATTTGGCAAAAGATGAGCTTTAATGCTCTATTTATTTTGAGATTTGGTATTATTGAGCCTTCACAAGCAAATGCTTCTTCTGACCTGATGACAGCTTAATTGCTCCATTTTCAAGGTGGTTGGAGCTGATAATATCCAAGTCATTTTCTACTGTTACATTGTTAACCTTAGCGCCTTTGCCTTTAATTAACCTGCGAGCAGCACTTAAAGATTCACATAAGCCACTTAAATGGAATAACTTAAATGCTTCTACTCCTTGATGTAATTGGTTGGGATCAATGTAAAATATAGGTAGGTCACCTCCTGCACCGCCTTCAGTAAAAGTTTTAATGGCAGTAGCATGGGCTTCTTTTGCTGCATCCAAACCATGGCAAAGCTTAGTAGCTTCGTTAGCTAAGATTATTTTTGCATCATTAATTTCTTTGCCTTGCAATTGAGAAAGTCTATTTATCTCATCAAGAGATAGCTCAGTGAAGAGCTTTAAAAATCTAACTACATCTTCATCTTCGGTATTGCGCCAGAACTGCCAATAGTCATAAGGTGAAAGCATGTCGCTGTTAAGCCATACTGCACCAGATGCAGTCTTACCCATTTTGGCTCCTGACTTAGTGGTTATAAGCTCAGAGGTAATGCCAAATAGTTCACTGCATCCAAGCCTACGCCCTAACTCTACACCGCTTACAATATTGCCCCATTGGTCGGATCCACCCATTTGAATTTTACACCCATACCTTTTATTAAGCTCCACAAAATCATAAGCTTGCAAAAGCATGTAATTAAATTCTAAAAAAGTTAGTGGTTGTTCGCGCTCAAGGCGAAGTTTTACGCTGTCAAAAGTCATCATACGGTTGATGGTGAAATGCCTGCCAATAGTGCCTAAGAAATCAATATATTTGATATCCTCCAGCCACTCAGAATTGTCCACCATAATTGCATCGGTTGGGCCGTCACCAAACTTTAAGAACTTTTTGAATACTTGCATCAAAGATTGTTTATTTTCCTGAATTGTCTCGAGAGTAAGCATCTGGCGGGTTTCATCTTTGCCTGATGGGTCGCCAATTTTTGTAGTCGATCCTCCCATAATTACAATAGGTTTATGGCCAGCTTTTTGTAAATTACGTAGCATCATTATTTGCACAAGGCTACCAACATGCAATGATTTACCTGTGCAATCAAATCCTATGTATCCAGGCAAGATTTCTTTGCTAGCAAGCTCATCTAAGCCTTCCAAATTAGTTGCCTGATATAAATATCCTCGCTCTTCAAATAGCTTTAGCAAGTCGGATTTAACCATGATTTTACCTCATTTTTTAATTATTACTCGTACCGCAGCACTTCAGTTGGCATCAATTTAGAAGCGCGATATGCTGGATATATGGTGGATGCAATTGAAAATCCAAATGAAATAACAAACACTAATACAATGTTAGAGACTTGCATCTCTGCAGGAAGATGGGTTAAAAAATATATCACTGGATCAAATAAAGTCGCGCCAGTAAGTCCTTCCAAAAATGTTTTAATATTTTCAATATTGCTTGAGATCAATGCTCCAAGCGCCACTCCAATTAAAGAGCCGGTCAAGCCAATTATGCTGCCAGAGATCATGAAAATTTTTATGATTGAAGCTTTGGTTGCGCCCATTGTTCTTAGTATAGCTATGGATTTAGCTTTATCTTTAACAAGCATTATTAAGCTAGATACTATATTAAATACTGCGACTAAGATGATGAGAGTTAGTATTAAGAACATAACATTGCGTTCCACTTTTAAGGCGTTTAACATTTTGCCTTGAGCTAGTTCCCAGTCAATTAAATTTACTGAATTGCCAGCGAAGTTTGCCACCGCTTCTTTAACCTTTGCTACCTCGCTTGTATTCTCTACAATAATTTCTACCTCACTTACTGAGTTCGGGAATTTATACAGCATTTGAGCATCGATAAGTGACATGAATATGGTAGTGGAATTATATTGATATAGCCCAATATCAAAGGTTCCTATAACTTTAAAAGACTTTGTGCGGGGTATGCCACCTATAATAGTTGAAGATACTTCTGGAGTTATAACCTTTACAATATCTCCAACTTTAACTCTTAATTGTTTAGCTAAGGTTTCGCCCATCAAAATGCCTTCATTCCTTCTAAACTTTTCTAATGTTTCAAAGCTTATTGAATCTTTTACCATGGGTTTTAAACCAAGTTTTTCTGGCTCTATGCCGCGCACAACGCCACCGCTTGCGCGATTAGCGCTTAGAAACATGCCTTGCTCTATTATAACAGGAGCTGCAAATTCAACGGATTTTATTTTCTCAACTTCATCAGAAAATTCTATATAATTTGTGAATTTGCCATTGGTATTAACTGCAGTTATATGACCTTGGATTCCTAAAATATTTTTTACAAATTCGCTGTGGTAGCCATTCATTACCGACATAACAATTATTAAAGTTGCCACACCTAAAGCTATGCCAATAAAAGAAAAAAAGCTGACAACTGAGATAAAACCATCCTTACGCTTCGAACGCAAGAATCTGATAGCTATCATTAATTCAAAAAAATTTATCATTGGCGATTTGGTTTAATTAGCCGAATCACAATACCACCAATAACCGAAGAAAGCAATGAAGCAGAAAGAACACCAACTTTCATTTCATCTAGTAGCTCCTGAGTGTGGTCAAATGCAAGTGCCCCAACAAATAGGCTCATAGTAAAGCCAATTCCGCATAAAACTGAGACTGCATAAAATTGCTTAAAAGTAAATTCTACAGACTTAATTAGGTTAAGTTTTTTAAGCAACAACATCGATCCACAAATACCTAGCTGCTTTCCAAAGAATAGCCCAAGTATAATGCCTAAAGTTATAGTGTTTGTGAAGGTAGCAAAGCTGAAATCACTTATACTGACTCCGCTGTTAACAAATGCAAAAATTGGCAAAATAAAATAAAGTGCTATTGGGTGTAAAATCCTTTCCAAATATTTAATGGGGGAGAAGTGTTTGTCTTTGGAATAAAGAGGAATACACATCCCCAGTAAAACCCCAGCAACAGTGGAATGTACACCAGATTTTAAAGTGCAATACCATAATAGAATTCCTAAAACAAAGTATACTGGCATTCTGCTAATTTTCATTCTACAAGCGATTATAAGGGCGCTTAAAACAGCTCCAGCAAGACCAAGGTATAAAGGAGATAGTGAATCTGAATAGAAAATAGCAATAAATATCACCGCGATTAGATCATCTACTATAGCAAGAGCGGTAAGAAAAACTCTAAGTGATATGGGTAAACCGCGGCCAAGAAGTGCGAACATACCAAGGGCAAAGGCTATATCTGTTGCAGCAGGAACAGCCCAGCCCCGTAAGGCATTTGCATCGTGCCAATTAAGCAAAGTATATATAGTAACCGGGCCTATAACCCCCCCAATTGCAGCCACCACTGGCAATATACGCTGAGACCTTGTTGCAAGCTGGCCTTCTAAGGCTTCCCGTTTTATCTCTAAGCCTACTAAAAGAAAAAATATTGCCATCAAGCAATCATTAACAAAATGCCCGAATGAAATGCTGCTTATAAACTGCATATTTACTATTTGCAGGTAATATTCGCTCCACTGGCTATTGGCCATAAGCATTGCTACAGCGCAAGCCCCTAGCAATAAAAGGCCTTTTTCTGTGGCTAAATGAAATATTAAAACAAAATTTGATAATCTATTTGGTAGCATGCTGTCTCATCTTGCTAAAAATTTATAGTCTTTAAGCATCCTTCCATTTCTTGTTCCAATTGCTTAGCCTTCTTTAGAGCTTCAGGCAAAGGTAACCAAGAACTTAATTTTACAGTGTATTGAAGGCCTGCGCAATCATATGGACCTGAGTAATAATCCATGTAAACCATCTCAATTTCTCCATTAAATTTCAAATATTGCAAAGCAAGCTTTGAAACTTCATATCCTGTTCTTTGTTCAGTTTTAATTGGCATTAATATATAATCTTTTGAGTAAGGAATAATTGCACTAGAAATTGTTTTTGTAAGATTTCCCGCCTGCATACCTTTGCCTTTTAATAGTGTAATCGTTAGAATCTTTGACCATTTTTCAAAGCTTTCATTTTGAGGTACGTATTCTAATATTGAAGATCTTCCTTCAAAAAAATCCTCAAAATATTTTGGTGAAGTAACAAAATTTTTTGGTGGAGTTATTGTTAGATGTGTCTTTGGGCTTGAAGCCGCATTAACTGGCAGGCTATACGTTGCCTTATACTCTTCTAATTTGAGATTTATAGGCTCTTTGGTTGCCCTAGTCAGACAGGCAGTTGTTGAAAATAAAATTAAAAAAGAAGAAAGTGCTATTATTAATTTATTATTTAAGATCATGTAAAAACCACTTATACTAATTAAAAGTAACTATACCAAATGATATGCCCAAGAGCAATTGGATAGTTAATTATGAGGTTTTATATAATACCTTGTATACCTCAGCTCACCAATTTTTCAAATTTCCTGTCGTCTATACTTTTTTCCAACTCTTGATTTACGAGAAGTATACCGAATCTCAAAATAAATTGAAAGCTTTAATGCTTTATTTAGTTTGAGACTTTAATGCTTTATTTAGTTTGAGATTTTGTATTAAATCCTCAGTGCATCTTCAGAGGTAACAATGTCTTTCAGGTACTTGGTAGCTATAGTTAATTTAGAAACTAAAGCCTCGCTTGAGTCACTTCCCTTAATTTCTTTTATGTAATCATGGAAACGCTGATATTTAGAATACAGAGCGCAGTTTTCTGCTGTGGTGCAACCCTCTAACATGTCTTTGCCTTTCAGCTCTTGGCTTACTATGCACATATGCAAAATATTTATCTCAGATAATATCGAAGTTAAAGCTACAGCTTGCAGATGTTGTTTTGCCTCAAAAGAGTTAGCTTGTTGAACCAGCCAACGTATGTGGAAATAATCGGAAGATTTGTAATATATTTTGGCGGCTTCTTCAACTTTAGCTTTGTTTTGATTTGCAACATATACAATATCAAAAGTAGCTCCAAATTGACCTAAGCCTGCAATCTTTCGTGCTATATTATAAGCTTTTTCATATTCTGAAAATTTCTTAATGTCGGTTTCCACTTCTTCTTTCATAGAAGGAGTGCGTAATGAATTTAAGGATTTACCTAAGCCTTCTATTCCCGATTTATAAAACTCTATTGTATTATGCACATTTGAAATATTAATACGCATATTAACTAGCCAAGATATACTTCTACCAAGCGCAGACTGAATGCGGTTGAATAAAGCCGCTTTAAGGTTAGCAGGTATACCAGAATTTAAGTTAGAAACTTCTTCCCACAGGTCGTCTATATGTAATGTTTCACGTACTACCACAAAAGCCCTAATGATATCTTCAGCTTTCGCATCGCTATCTTCTAATAATTGATGGAAATATGTGCATCCTAACATATTAATTAAATCATTTATTAAAACGGTTGAAATGATCTGATTAGCGAGGATATGCTTATCCAAAAATTTGCTATATTTAGAAACAAGTTTTTCTGGGAAATAACTTAGCAAATATTTATGTAGGTATTTATCGCTCTCAAAGTTTGCATCACTAAGTGATTTAAGGGCAGAGTTCTTGGCGTAAGCAAGTAGCACAGAAATCTCTGGTTTAGTTAAAGAGCCTTTTTCTTTTATTAATTTGTTTAAATCTTCATCTGATGGCAAAAATTCAATAGCTCTATCTAAATCACCATCACTCTCCAGGCGTTTTATCAACCAAGCATGGCTGTTAAGTTTTTTGGAATCTCCTCTTTCTTCTAAGCTTATGATCTGATTTTGCCTATAGTTATCAGAAAGCACAAGCGAAGCAACTTCATCTGTCATTGATTCTAAAATTGCATTACGCTCTGTGATTTTAATTTTGCCTGTTAGTATTGGTTCAGAAAATGCTATCTTAATGTTAACTTCGTGGTCTGAGCAGTCAACACCAGCAGAGTTGTCAATGAAATCGGTATTGATCTTAGCGCCAGCTCGTGCGCACTCTATTCTACCAAGCTGTGTGAAACCTAAATTACCGCCTTCACCAATTGCTTTTGCTCTAACTTCCGAACCATTTATTCTAAGCGCATCATTGTTTTTATCACCAATACGCTCATTGCTTTCTATTTTGGCTTTAACATAGGTGCCAATGCCGCCATTCCAAAGTAAATCTACCGGAGCTCTTAAAATAGCTTTAATTAGCTCATCTGGAGTAAGCTCATCTTCTGTAATATCCAAAGCTAATTTAACTTCAGGAGATATATTTATAGATTTTTGTTTTCTTTCAAAAATTCCACCACCTTTGGAAATTACACTTGTGTCATAATCGCTCCATTGCGATCTAGGCATTTCAAATAAACGCTTGCGTTCTATAAAGCTAACTTCTGCATTAGGATTTGGATCAAGGAAGATATGCATATGATTAAATGCAGATACTAACTTAATTTTGTTAGAAAGAATCATTCCATTACCAAACACGTCTCCGGACATGTCACCAATACCTACGCAAGTAAATTCTTGGTTATTGATATCCATTCCAATATCTTCAAAATGCCTTGCAATAGATATCCATGAACCTCGTGCAGTAATGGCCATTTTCTTATGGTCATACCCCACGGATCCACCAGATGCAAACGCATCATCTAACCAAAATTTATAGCTTTGCGAAACTTCATTAGCATAATCTGAGAAAGTAGCGGTTCCTTTATCAGCCGCAACAACAAGGTATGGGTCATCTCCATCTAGCCTTATAACTCCTTGAGGGGGGACTACGCTTCCAGAAATAATATTATCAGTTATATCAAGCAATCCTCGTAAGAAATTCTTATAGCAAGCTATACCTTCATTCATGAATTTATCACGACCATCGCTTGGTTGCACTTTCTTTAAGACGAACCCACCTTTGGATCCAACAGGCACAATTACAGAATTTTTGGTCATTTGTGCTTTCATTAACCCTAAAACTTCTGTCCTGAAATCTTCAGGCCTATCCGACCACCTAAGTCCACCACGTGCAATTTTGCCACCGCGTAAATGAACGCCTTCAAAGCGTGGGGAATATACAAAGATCTCGGCAAATGGTTTCGGTAAAGGTAGATCTTTAATTTGCCCAGAGTTTAGTTTAAATGATAAATATTCTTTAGGCTTACCATAAGAGTCTACTTGGTAATAATTAGTTCTTAAAGTTGCACATATAACCTCAAATAGGCTTCTGATTGCGCGGTCTTCATTAATGCTATCTATTTTGCTTAAAGCTGCCTTAATATCAGCTTCTAAAGCTGTTATACTAGATTTTTTTCTATCCTTTGTTCCAGGATTAAACTTAAGGTCAAAAAGGTTAAATAATTTTTTAGTAATTTCAGGGTAATCCAATAAAACCTGTAATGTGTAATCCATACTAAGTGGATACTTAGTCTGGCGCAAATAACGCACATAAGCCCTTAACACATTAGCTTCACGATAGTTTAAATTGCATACTAGTATCAAGCTATTAAAGCCATCTCCTTCTATGGATTGAGACCATATCTTGGTAAGAGCATCCTTGGTTTTTGTGCAAGCTTCATCTGTTATCGGAATATTCTTATTTTTTGCTCTGAGTCTAAAATGGGATAAGTACAATTTATATTTTTTATCTTCTCCCACTATTTTAATAGTGTAAGTCTCAACATCTATAGCTTCTAAGCCAAGATGCTCTATTAAAGGAATCATTGAAGATAAGGTTTGCTCCTTATGCGGAGAGTATATTTTAAGGTGAACCATATGTGATTTGTTTTCAAAAGTTTTCACATATAGGTCAAATTCTACTTCTCCTTTAGAGAATGCGCTTTCAATCACGTTAATATCATGCACAGCCTTATTAGGGTGGAAGGCGGATTTGTATTTCAAGTCAAATGCTTCTACATATTTGCTGTGGATCTCTGTTGCTATCCTCTTAGTGTAATAAGTTTTTAGAGAGTTATAGAGCTCATCATCCCAACTTGTAACCTCTTTAATTATTCGATTCTCTATTCTATCAGAGGTTTCTTTATTTAATTCAATCTTGTTATTAAATTTAACTATTAACTGAACTCGTGTTAAAGCACCTTCGCTAATTTGCACATATCTTCTAGTAATTATAGATTGTAGCTCTTCAGATATTATGTTTTCAATAATTAAACGGACCTCTGTACTGTAATTCTTTTCTGGGATAAAAACTATGCAGCTAGCGAATTTATTGTCCGGGTATTTTCTTAATATTAATTTTACTCTAGGTACTAGAATTAAAGATACAATGTTGGTAGCTGTTGCAAATAATTCATTAACATTCATCTGCAAAATTTCGCCCCTTGGGAAAGATTCCAAAGCAGTTACTAATTCTTTACAGTTATGGCTTGTTTCTGGATATCCGTATTTTGCTATTACTTGATTAATTTTTTGTCTGACAAAGGGAATGTTTCGTACGCTTTGGTAATAAACTGTTGAGGTGAAGAGACCAAAAAATAGCTCGCATCCAATTGCTCTGCCTTTAGCATCGTATTTTTTTGCTATTATAACATCCATATGAGAAGTTCTATGAACAACTGAGCGGAGATCCCATTTCCGGATTACCACCACTTCGCTTCCCTTTAGCTCATTTTCATAAGGAATGTTTTTTATTTCATATATTTTAGAACGTAATAATCCTTTTTTGCTGGCGCCCTTTATGGTAATTGATTCCCCGTTAAAATCACAGCTTACTTGGCCAAGGAAGACAAAATTATTATCATGCAGCCATTGTAAAAATGCCACAACTTCGCCTTCTGAATTGTTATCAACTGTTTTTAAGTAATTTGATAACTCTTGCGCTGTATTTAAAATTGAAGTTTTCATACTTAGCCAATCTTCAACTGAGTAATTTATACACTCCAAAATCTCTTTTAATTTTAATACGACATTGTCTAGATATTCTTCGTGGTAGCGATTGTATATATGTATTTGAATAACATATTCTTTCTGCCCTTCAGGAGAGAAGTTTAGGAAGCTGCCTTTTACGTCCCTTTCTATGCAGAACATAGAGTGGCTGACTAAGTTTATATCAATTTGTCGCAATTTTAATTCATTGACTATTGAGTCTATTAAGAACGGGATATCAATATTAACTATTTGCAAAACAGCGTAGTCTGGGTTGGCGCGGTCAATAAAATAATCTACTTTGGATTCTGTGGTGATTTTAGATTTTAAGATTTCAAAAGTGCTATTTGCAGCTTCAAATAAATGTTTAGGGTCAAAATCTTTTAAATCAATTTCCGTATTGTCGCTGTATAAATCATTAATGAAGCCTGATAACAATTTGTTTTTTGTAAATTTAGTAATGCTTTCTAGTTTATTTTTTAGACTTTCACTAATGTTAATATTCATTATCAACCTAATAGATTTTTTATTTTTTGGATCTTGATATTAGTTAACAACCTTTTTGATTACATTTCAATCATTTTAAGATCTAACCTCCTCAAAATGCAGGAGAAGTAAAACTGCCATAACCAAAGATAATAGGGTGGGAGAGAGGGCTCCCAACCATATTGGTATTTCACCAGAAGCTGCAAAAGCAAAGATTAAATCAGAAAAAAAGTAAATAAAAAAACCAATCATAAGTGGTGAGATAATCATGATGTTGCCTTTAGATAAGCGAGGCGGCATCATAAAAAAGGCAGCGCCAAGTAATATCATAGCAACAAAAAAGACGGGGGAAATTAGTAATCGGTAAAAATATAGTTTATGCTTGGCTGCGGATAGCCCTGAACTTTCGGCAATTGTAATGAAATTAGGTAATTTCCAAAATGATAGACTTTCAGGGGTGATTAAGCTTTCTTGTATTTGATCAAAAGTTATATTTGTGCGAATTTCTAAATACCCAATATCTTCATTTATAGAGCCTTCTGAGGTCTGCTTAGCATTATCTATTTGCCAGATGCCATTAGAAAACTTAGCAATATCCGCATCTACCCGCTTAATAAAATTTTTATCTTCATCTAAAAAATAAAAAGTAACCTCATGCAATTGCTTATGTTCCTTGCCGATTCTAAGGGAGTGGATTATGCTTTCTTCACCATTTTCATTAATTTGTTTCACCCATAATCCGGTTTTTGAAACAGCCAATAGATTGTTGGGATTACCTTTTAAATAATTAGCCTCATTCTTTTTATATTTAGCAGTTAATATAGAGGTTATAGGGTTAATGGCAGTAACGTAAACAATGCCAACAACTAGAGTGCAAAGTACGGTTGAAATTAGGTATTGATAAACAGAAAGGCCACTAGCTTTTAATATAACAAGTTCATTGTTTTTGGATAGCTTCATATACATAAGTATTGAGGCGATTAAAACCAAAAAGCCAAAAACTTTTTGTAAATGCATTGGGGTTTTTTGCAACGACATTATAAAAACTTTATCCATAGAAACATTTCTGGATGTCGTTATTCTGGTAAGTTCAATAAAGTCAAAAATAAACAGCACGATTGCAACTGTGACAATCGTCATTAAAAGATAAAATAAATACTGTTTGATCAGATACTTATTTATAACAGAAATCATACCCTGATTTATCCTAATTTATGCTGCTTGAGTTTGGCCCTCAATGTTCTCACAGATATACCAAGAACCATTGATGCTTTTAACTCATCTCCTATGCAGTTGTCAATGGTGTTTGCTATTGCTTCTCGCTCTATTTGTTCCAATGTTCTATGAGTGTTAGCTTTGCTTAGCCTACTTTCTCCAATTAAAATAACATCACTCGCTGTAATTTCTTGAGAGTTAGATAAAAGTAAAGCTCTATGAATACAGTTTTCAATTTCCCTAACGTTGCCTGGCCAGTCATAATTTACTAGCTTTTCTATCGCCTCTTCGGATATTGCTTTTTTAGATATGGCATTTAGTTTGGCATACTTATCAACAAAATGGTTTGCCAGTTCTTCTATGTCATCCTTTCGCTCTCTAAGGGGGGGTAGCTCTATATTGATTACATTTAAACGATAGAATAAATCTTCTCTAAAATTGCCGTCTTTAACGTAAGAGATCAAATCACGGTTACTTGTGGCAATCAAACGACATTCAAGTTTTATTGGGGTATTAGAACCAATTCTCACAACTTCTTTTTCCTGAATTACTCTAAGCAATTTTGCTTGAAGCTTTAAATCCATTTCGCTTATTTCATCAAGTAATATAGTTGAGCCATTTGCGGCTTCAAATTTGCCAATACGCCTTTCCGCTGCACCAGTAAAGGATCCTTTTTCATGACCAAATAATTCAGATTCTAAAAGATTTTCTGGAATAGCAGCGCAGTTTACAGCTATTAAGTCATTATTAGCACGCTTACTTTTCATGTGAATGTATTTTGCGATTACTTCTTTACCAGTGCCGGATTCTCCAGTGATTAATATAGAAGCCTCAGAATTTGCGATTTGGTCCGCAATCGATATAACTTTTTTCATAGCGGCTGAATTAGCTATAAGAGCGCCACTTTCATCTGAGGCACATATGCTTGCAAAAATTGCAGCGATTAAATCTTCTTGTGGGGGGAGGGGGAGATATTCCTTAGCGCCAGCCTTAATAGCCTTTACCGCAGCATCTGCATCATTTTTAATGCCACAGGCTATAACGGGTATATTTATGCGTTCGCTAATTAAACCAGATACCAGCTTTTCAATTTCTTGATTCACATCTATGAAGATGATGTCTATTTGTTTGCTGCCTCTAGTTGCTTTCAATGCAGAGTCAATATCCGCAACATGTAAAACCTTGGCTCCAGAGTTATTTGCTATTCTACTTGCTGCAACTAATTGTCCACCAAGATCCCCAACTATCAGTAACCTCATTTTCTAAACCAACTACATTTATAGTTTTATTATATAAAGCTTTTCCTATATGTATCAATTCATTTTGCGGTTAGTTTTCCCTCATAGCATTTTAAAATTGCTTGTGCTGCTAGCTCAGAGGGGTTATGAGTAGAGCCAGTATCAAGTAATTTAAAACTTTTTTGGAACTGGGATTGCATTTTTTGGTACTTGGTGACATCTAACAATTTATATAACTCAGATGCAATATTTTCTGGAGTGCAATTTTGCTGTATCAATTCTGGTATGACTGGCGCACCTAGTAACAAATTAACCAGGCTTATGTATTTTGCATAAACAATTCTTTTTAAATACCAGTAGGTAATAGAAGACATTTTATAGCCAACAACGCATGGGATCCCATAACTTGCAACCTCTAATGAAGAGGTGCCTGACTTAACTAATGCGAGATGGGATTTTGCAAAGAAGCTTACTTTTTTATCTGGGTCCGTGGTTATTTCTGCATCCACATTAGAGAAAATTTCCTGAATTTTCCCCTCTAAGAATGGTAATGTGGGTATTAAGGCTTTTACTTTTAAATTATGTTTTGTTTGCAATAGATTAAGGCTGTCAGCAAAAATTTTGCCCATGTGATTTATTTCTTGTACTCTACTTCCAGGCATTATCAAAATATTTATAACTTCTGCTTTTTTTGGGAGAGAGGGAGAGGAGTCTAATTTAGTGTCCTCAGTTATAGGGTGACCAACAAAAGTAGAGTCTATTCCTGCTTCATCAAAATATGGTTTTTCAAAAGGTAGCAATAGTAAAATATGATCATAAAGTTTTGCTACCAAGCCTGCTCGTTCTTTTTTATAGGCCCAAACCGTTGGGGCGACATAATGAATTATTGGAAATTTTTTCCCGAAAAATTTTCTTACCTTGGATACAACGCGAAAATTAAAGCCAGGGGAATCAATCGTCACCAGGATATCTGGTTCATATGCTTTGATTGCAGCAATAGCTTGGCCCATTCTATGTAAAATTTTAAAGAGCTTAGGAAGTACTTCTGCAAATCCCATTAAGGCTATATCTTTATAATTGAATGCCATCTTCATGCCAGATTTTTCCATGTGGCTGCCTCCAATTCCTGCGAAGTTTGCACTTGGATGAAGTTTTTTGAAGCTCTCGATAAGTTTGCCACCCAATACATCACCTGAAGCTTCGCCAGCTATTAAAAATATTTTTAAGGCTTTTGCTGCCTTATTTTGCGATGTTTTTAAACCTGTTTTCATTGTAAGTCCTAATTTTGCTAAAGACAGTTGTATCGTATGTTGGAGATATATCTTCCATATTGGTAAACCATTTGTATATGGTAGAATCATCTATCTCTAATAATGCTGCATAATCTGAGAGCTCTGATTCTGTTAACTTGCTTAATTCATTTAAAGCAAAGTCTGTAAAGATATAATCAGTTTCTTTGCAACCCCTGTTTGTGCTGCGAAAAGTTAAGCGCTTCAGTAGTATGTCTCTGTTTTTCATTATAATCAAAAACTTATTGAAATATGTTGCTATGCAATATATTAGTATTACATGAATTAATTTTTTCGTTACATATCATGCCATTATTTAAGCCAAAAAGTAAAGCATCTACTTCAAATATTAATGGAGAATTAGATATGGGGCACAAATCTGAGGACAAACCAGGGCAAAGTATGAAACTTCACACACAAGATGGAAAGAAAGCAGTTATGCTTCCAGTATTAAAAGGAAGCTTAGGGCCAGACGTTATAGATGTAACTAATTTGTATCAAGAAACTGATATGTTTACTTATGACCCTGGGTTTATGTCTACAGCGTCTTGTAAGTCAGGCATTACGTTTATTGATGGGGATAAAGGTATTTTATTGCATAGGGGTTATGCTATAGCAGATCTTGCTTCGCAGGCAGACTTTATGGAGGTTTGCTACTTACTTCTTTATGGCGAGCTTCCTAATGTTAGCCAGAAGGAAGAGTTTGTTGATAGAATCAAACATCATACTATGATACATGAGCAAATGCAGTTTTTGTATAGAGGATTTCCTAGAAGTGCGCATCCTATGGCTGTTATGGTTGGTGCAGTTAGTTCCCTTTCTGCTTTCTATCATGAAACTTTGGATATCAGGGATAAATCTCAGCGAGATTTAGCAGCGATAAAATTGATAGCAAAAGTGCCAACCCTTGCTGCATTAACTTATAAATATTCAATTGGGCAGCCATTTGTTTATCCAGATAATTCATTAAACTATGCAGAAAACTTTTTAAATATGATGTTTTCTGTGCCATCTAATCATTACAAGATTGACCCAGTTATTGCCGATGCAATTGATAAATTAATGATTCTGCACGCTGATCATGAACAAAATGCTTCTACCTCCACAGTAAGGTTGGCTGGTTCATCTGGTGCAAACCCTTATGCGGTAATAGGAGCGGGGATAGCATCTCTTTGGGGCCCGGCTCACGGTGGAGCAAACGAAGCTGTGTTAAATATGCTGCGTGAAATAGGCACTCCAGAGCGGATACCTTTGTTCATTAACAAAGCTAAAGATAAGAATGATCCTTTCCGCCTTATGGGTTTTGGGCATAGAGTTTATAAAAATTACGATCCTAGGGCTTCGGTATTGAAGAAGTCTTGTCATGATGTATTGAAGAAGCTAAACCATAAAAATGATCCACTGCTTGAAATTGCAATGGAATTGGAGTCTATCGCACTAAAAGACTCGTATTTTGTGGAGCGTAAATTATACCCTAATGTTGACTTCTATTCTGGGATTATATACCGCGCGCTTGGCATTCCAAGCCAAATGTTTACGGTTATGTTTGCAATTGGGCGTACTGCAGGGTGGGTTGCGCAGTGGAAGGAGATGATAGAGGATCCTAAGCAAAAGATTGGGCGCCCTCGTCAATTGTATACTGGGCATCCGCATAGACCATTCGTGCCGATTGCTAAACGGAAGTAGGGAATAGTTTGTTTTAATTATTTATAACTAATTGATAACTTAGAGAAATTGCGAATTTAACTTGATATGTATGAAATTTTGAGCTATAATGTAAAAATATTATAACAAAATTTATTAAAGATATGTTCGAGCAAAGAAGTGATCGTGAAGATAATCCTATTGATATTGTACTTTCCGCAGCTGCATGGAAAAGAGTTAAGCAATATGCTAAGGAGTTAAGCGCAGGAGAAAAAACTGCTGGCACAAACCTTACCGAATATTGTTCTCGGTACCTGGGTAAACAAGCAAAAGAATTAAATTCTGAAGAATTGCTTCAAGCGTTGCTAGGTACAAAGGAACCGACTGTATATGCTGAGAGCGTAAAAATTGGTAAAGATACATGGAATGCTACTGAATATGAAATTTTATGTTCAGTTGGTATAATGTATGATGTTGTAACCTATGATAATGGTAGATGGGGCGGTGGTAATTGGAGCGACTTTAAAGTATATGATGAACCATTTGAACAATTAGCAATGATTGTTTCTTCACCAATTCTTGCACTTCCTGGCGGGGAGGTTAACCCCGATCGCCAGAAGATTTGGAGAGGTCAAGGATGGGATCTTGGTCCATGTCCGGGTAGTAAAGGTAATGCCGCAATGCAGCAAGAATTCTTAGATTATATTAATGCAAACAATGTCGCAATTAGTGAGGAAATTAAAGAGGAAATCTCAAATCTTTTAGCAAATTTCAATGAAAACAATGAAGAGGCTGAAGAGGGGATCATAGCTCTTTTATTTGATACTGAAGCATACTATGCCATCTTGGAAGAAAGATTGTTGCCTCTTTTGGTTAGGGCAAGCCAAAGAGCTGAGCAAAAAGGAGAAAAATTAGTTTTAACATTGCCGGGTCTCGGATGTGGCGCGTTTGCGGGTAGCTTTAAAGGTAAGGTTGGGGATTTTTTAAACCAAGCTCTTAAAAGAATGCTGGATGAAAATCATGGACTCCTTAAAAATATAGATACTATTATTTTTGATGGATATGACGAATGCTCATTGGAACAGGGGAGTTTTGGGCATATTAAATATCGTGTTAGATCTTATGCAAGAAAAGAAGAAGGCGCTGAAAGCGTAAAGAAGGTATTACAATATTCTTCCGCAGAAGAATATCAAGAAGGAAATGAGGATTTCAAAAGCCATAAAAAAGCTAAAATAGTAGCAGGAGATGGTTTCTCAATACCTGGGAACGATGCCAATCGAAATTCACGTTTTACAGATGAAGGGGCATTTGGTGCTGCAACTAATTCTGCCCAAGTAATAAGTGGTGGCATTGAGGGGAAATATAGTGAGCATGGTAAGATAAACTCTAACCCTCCATTTTTTAATCCAGCTAAGGGTGGTACTTGGGAAGAGGTTTTTAACGCAAAGTTAGAGAACGATAGAAAGCCTATAATTTCCATTGAAAATGGTTTTATGGTGCTGCAAAAAGATGGTAATCTTGAGGTAATTAAACCTAATAACAAAGATATAGCCAATGAAATAGCCGATCTACATGAGAAGGGGAATGAAGTTGAGCAAGCTCTTCAGGCTCCTCAAGCTCCGCAAGAAACTAAAACAAATGGGTTGTGGGCTGCTTTAAGTGCATTTTTAGTAGGTGCTATAAGTTTTTATGCTAGCTATAAAGCTAGGAATAGTTACTTTGCTTCTAGTACTGTTTTAGGGTTTAATGGAATGGCAGTGGACGCTTGTGTAGCTATAACAGGGATATCTTCAGTAGTAATAGCTTCGTGTTTTTCAAGCAGCAAGGACGCTGGGGAATTGCAACAAAAATAGCTATAAGCAGTTATATGAATAAAAGTTATACCAAATCTCAAAATAAATTGAGATTTGGTATTAAATATTTGACATTCGGCAGCGGGCCTCTATAACTTCAATCATAATTGTTATATTTATTAAACGATGAGAAGTTTTCTTTTATTTTTGCTTATTAATTTTTTTATATTCATAAAAACAACAATATCTCTTGCAGGAGATAAAAATGCTATTGGTGCTGTAGCAACCGGGCACCCACTTGCAACGAAAGCTGGTTTAGAAATACTGGAAAAAGGAGGAAATGCATTTGATGCTGCGGTAGCAATTTCTTCTACGCTAAATGTTGTAGAGCCAGCTATGACTGGACTGGGAGGATATAGCTCTACTTTGATTTATGATGCAAAGAGTAAAAAGGTTCGTTACTTAAACGGCAGTGGTAAATTTCCGCAGAAGACAAATTCTGATCTTATGAGAGCCCCTACACCAGATTATGAAAAGAATAAAAGAGGCCCTAAATCTATTTCTACACCAACTAATTTAAATTCATGGAAGGCTATGCATTCTGAATATGGTGTATTACCCTGGAATACACTATTTAATGATGCGATTAAGCTTTCAAGAGATGGGTTTCCCGTTTCGCCCTATATTGCTGTCTTGATTGCAGCTTCATTTAACGAGTTCTCAGAATACTCAAAATCTTTTTATGGTATTAATGGGCATCCATTAAAGGAGGGCCAGCTACTTGTGCAAAAAGATCTTGCTAAAACTTATGAATTGATAGCTAAAGAGGGAACAGATCCTTTTTACAAAGGGAGTATTGCGAAACAGATTCACAACCAAATACAAGGGCTTGATGGCTTTCTTTCTTTTGAGGATTTAAAATCAGATGTCGCTGAATGGTGGGATCCAATAAAAGTAAACTATAAAGGTTACGATGTTTATACTATGGGAACCCCTGGTAATGGATTCTCATCACTTTTTGCCCTTGGTGTTTTAGAGCAATTTCACCTAACAAAGATGACGCATAATTCATCGGAATATTTGCATATTATTATTGAAGCATTAAAAAAAGCAGCTGAAGTGCGTTTAACCCATTCTGGATCAGTTGAAGAAAGAGAAAATATTGTAAACAATATTCTCAGCAAAGATAATTTTGCGAAAGTTGCGAAAAATATTAATCCAAATAGGGCCTCTGAATTTAATATAAATTCTAATAAAGAGGGGTTAAATACGACACATTTTGTAGTTGTTGATAAATGGGGCAATATCGTAAGCTCTACTCAAACACTTGGATTAGGATTTGGTAGCAAGGTTATGATTGAAGGTACGGGGATTTGGATGAATAATTCTATGGCTTTCTCAACATTTGAACCAAAAGGGAATCCTATGGATGTTTTACCAGGGAAATACAAACTCTCTAGTAATTCTCCCACAATTATTATGAAAGATGGTAAGCCATGGGCAGCTCTTGGTACTCCAGGCGGCCATACAATACCACAAAATGTAGCGCAAATTGTAGTAAACCTTATTGCTTTTAATATGGATATGCAAAAAGCAATAGATTTACCTAAAGCTGCATTTTTCGATGATGAAAACGTTGTTATTACTGAACCTGGTATAAAAGATCCAATAGTTTCTAAGCTAAAGAAAAAAGGGCATAATATCGATAATGAGCACATAGCAAGTTACATTGGCCTTAGTGGAAGAATCGGAAATGCCATGGGTGTAAAAATAATCCAAGATCAGGAAGGTAATATTAATTTTGATACTGGGGTGGATAGAAGAAAGGATGGTTGGTCTACTACTCATCTTTCTATACAACACTAAGGCTTTAAAATTATAGTACTGAGTACAGAGTTGTTCTTAAAAGAGTGGGTTTTTAATAATAGTTTATCAACTAAATAAGCAGTATTATTGAAAACCTCCTTTCCTCCTATCGTGCCAAATTTAGCAAAATTTAGTAAACCAAAACCTTTTTGAAAAAACTTATAAGGCTGCAAAATTTGTAGGAATTTTTTCTTGTCTATATACGTCCATTTATTGGCTCCCGCGCCAAAAAATCTGCGCATTAATTTTGAAAAAGAGTTTGCTTGATTATCCAGTGTAATAAGCACACCTCCAGGCTTTAATGCCGCATATAGAACTTTTGTTAAATCACTAGCTAGTTCGTAATTATTGTCCCTACAAATGCCCCCTAAAACAGACTTCATGACTATTACATCATAGCATTCTGGTTTTAGCTTCCAGGCATTCAATTCTTGAAGGTAAGGTAATGGCAGATTATATTTATTGCTTGTAGCAGATAAATTGCCAGATAAGATTATTGCTTGATCAAATTCTTCATAATAAGAACAAGTTACGTCATAACCCATGAATTTTAAAGCTGGCGAAAGTGAGGAATGAAAGGCAGCACCTATTTCTAGTGCTTTTTTGTTACCCTTTGGGCAAAATGATAAACCATATTCCAAGGCGTCTGCCCAAAGCTTTTTATTCCACCCACATGAGTCTTCCAACAATGCTCTAAAGTTTTCCTTTCCCATGGTAAAGACTTAAGGTTGAGTTGGTGTATTTTTTACAGCTTTTTCATCTGGAACACAAGGGTTGGTTACAAAGCTCCAGATAGCTCCAACTGGTGTGCCATTAACAAATTTAACATTACAGGTTCTAATAGGCGACCCTCCAGATTCCTTATAGCCTGGAGCACATGTGCCTTTAGTTGGTATAGATATCTCGGTTAATGATTGTGTCTCACGCTTATTTAACTCTGCTGTGGTTAAGTCTCTAGGGGATCCCCAAGTGGCAAATCCGTTTATATAAGACGGCTTATTTATGGCGTCACATCCATTTTTTATCATACATGGGTAATTTATTAAGCTATATTCTCGGTAGTGCTCTCTATCTAATCTGCAAGAACGCATCGGTGGATAAACAGGCTTGCTTGGAACTAATTTATGATATTTTTTAAAGCTCCCCAAGGCTTTTATAACTTTTGCTTTATCATCATATTTTTCTTTACCATCATCTTCTTGTTTGTCATCTGCATAAAAATTTCTATGAAAGGTATGAGAAAGGTTTTGCAGTGAATTGAGCGTAGAAACCGCGGTTATAAATTGTTGCACGTAATCTGCATATTTGGTTTCGCACGCTTCATCTTCTACTTTGCAAATTGAATTACGCGGAAGTAATGATGCAGGTTCAAAGGTATAAGTAATAGTTGTTTCAAGCCCGGCTTCAGAATCACAAGAGCCTTGTGTTTCTGTTTGTATATCTGTTTTTGGCCAAGTGCTCATGCCATAGCTGACTTTTGGTTCAAGTCTTGGTCCACAATCAGCTGAAATTTTTGTGCATAGCTTATCAAATTTATAGTCTGTAAAATTCCAGTTACTGGCGTTTTGTAAGCATATAGTATCGCTTTTATCAACTTGACTTGGCTCCTTTAATACTCCTGGGCAAAAAACTTTAATGGCATCCTCTTCATGGTCTGTTGAGCCGCTTCCCCTGCAAAATACGGGGCTTTTGTTATAGCAGCCAATCCCTCCTTTGCTGGTGCCCTGGCATTCGCAATATGTGCGATCTCTTTCACCTGCTGGCAAGAAGAATTGCGGCTTCTCTAAATTCCCTTGATCTTCTGAGATTCTATAAGCAGGGCACCCACTAGACTCTTCACTAATTTCTGGGGTATCTATGGTTATAAAAGTTGGGGTGGTGTTATCTTGCATTCTTGGCATCATGGCCTGGAATTGTACACCATAAATTGATACTAAATCTCTTCTATAAAATTTGGTTTTCTTATTATCCTGTAAGTTTTCTATGTAATATTCTCTTATAGGTTCTGAAGATAGAGGCAGTTTTGCATAGCTTAAAGCTCCATTTGCTTGTTTATTAGTTGGATTGCCATTTTCATCAGCTTTAAATGCGCTTCCATCCGAGCGCAAAACAGCCCTTTGCTTATCTTGATCATAATAGATAATTTCACCTTGAGGGTTTGTCATGGCGAAGTTAACAGTTACAGCTGGTGCTCCTGTTGAATGTGGAATATATTCCGCAACAACTTTTAAGTTAGATTGCCTTGGTGTTGGTCTTGCCACACAGCCTATGTAAATTTTATTGTCACATGAGGCGCTTTCACAAGCACATACTTGCGATGGATTGTTGGGGTCAACCCTAGCTTCGTAAACTAATTTGTTTTTATCTTTAGGAAATACGCCCTTGCTTTGTAAATGGTCTATGTTGCGAGTATCACCTGGAAATTGATATCTTAGAATTAATTCTCCATGCTTAGGCATGCCGTTTAGCAGCTTAATTACAGGTTGGTCGAAAGTACTGTTATAATTTGAGATATATTTTTCTACATCGAAATCAGGGTCAACATAGGCTGCGATTTCAGAGCTCATAACTGTATTATAAGTAGGGGGAGGGGAATTTAAAGGTTCTTCCACACAGCCAATAAAAGCATTGGACCAGCCATTTAAAGGGCTATTACAAGCGCTACCTGCTAGAGCATAAACTACATAAGCACATACGATATTGCGTTTGAAATTATTTTTGCCGCCATGTGGTAAAACTTCATTAGGGTAGAATTTTTTTAAACATACTCTATTACCAGCAGTTTTAAACCACCCATTACTGCGTAAAATTACCATGCCATCTTTATCACCTAAACGCCTAACATCGCTTGGTAGAAAGGTTCCTGAGTAGTCATCTCCCCAGTAGTCCCCGCTTCCCCAAGCACAAGAATTATCACGGAAAGCATTTCGAACAGCGCAATAACTTCGTTTTACTTCATATTTCACATCTGCAGGGTCGGCAGAGGTTCTGGTTAGTATTAAACGTTCATTTTGCGTTACATAAGCATTACGACAAGCTTCTTTAACGCCGTATTTATCATATGTGTGGTATCTTTTGTCACCAAGAACAGTTCTTTTAAAACCACCCATTGCCTTGAAGCAATCATCGTCATAGTCATTAGCTAGTGCTATAATAGGTAGGGCTATAAGAAGTAGGATGCATAACAATTTTCTTGCAAGAAGTCTAATGAAAAGAGAATTTGGCCGTATACTCATGCGAGAGTCTCCAAAATCTCCGGTACGCTATCCAAATTAATAGACAATAAACTGGATTCATTATCCTGCTTACATAAGAAAATTCTCCTGCTAGCTCTGTAAATTTTTATTTTGTGCAAGTCGTTATCACTTAAGCCATAGCAACGCCTAAAATACTTATCCGCATCTTTGTCGCTTAAAAAAATGATCGTACCAAGCATTGAAATAATTGATTTATAATCTTGGTCTTTCTCAAAGGAATCTTGGTGAGAGCAATTTCCAAGCATAATAGCATTTTTGGAATCAACCACTCTTAGCCATTCGCCGAACACTTGCTTAACATGTGGTATAGCTAAAATTTTTTCCAAATTATTTATGTAAATAATTGTGGGCGTCCCATCTAGATGATTCAATAATGATTCTAAAAAGCTGCCGATGTAAGCTCTAAACACTGTAGGTTTGCTAAGCATTTCTGCCATGTTGAGTCCTATAATTTTTTCATCACCCACAAACAGATCGAATTGATGTTTCTTTTCAGAAAAATAATCTGGGAACTTATTGGTGAAAAAATCCTGAGCACTTTGGTTAAGGCTAGTGTCATTTAAATTTGTTAGCAGATCTAGTATCGCATCTACCTTTTTTGCTAGTCCCTTACTTGAATAAATTTTCTCTGCAACCGCTGCAAAAACTTCATTATAATTTTCAAATTCTGCAGCTCTTGGGAATATGGTATCAATTAACCAATCCTTGAATTGATTAGTATTGTTTTTAAAGGAGTTAAGATCAAAAGGATTTATCTTAAATCTTTTTCTAATCTCAGCGTCATGCAGGTAAGTGCCATTTAGTGCAGTTATAAATTTTTCTCCACTACCTTCTAGGTCTATATAAATTATCCTAGGCTCATTTTTTAAAGCTTGAGTGATAAGGAATTTTGAAATGACACTTTTCCCAACTTTGCTAGGACCTAGTAAAAGAGTGTTTCCAACACCCTGTTTATTGTGAAAGTTAAAATAAAAAGGTGTACCCAATTCGCTTCTAACTAATGAAATAGGAGCGCCCCATTTAGAGCCTTGATGAGCTCCTGATCCGCTACCAAAAATAGTGCAGTAAGAACCTATATTTTTAATATCCAAGTGGCTGAATCGAGCATTTTTTAAAAAGCGCATATTGCCTGGAATTTGCGCCCAAAACATGGCTGCCATGTTAAAGTCTTCACGTATGCACGAGATCCCTAAATTACTAAATGCTTTAGTGATCTGTTTTAATCTGTCCTCAAAAAATTTAGGGTCATCGCTAAAAACAGTGATCGTAGTTTGATGTTTGCAATAACCGTTGCCACGGCTTGAATCTGCTTCCAAGAATTGCTTAAGACCGCTAATTTCATTTATATGCTGGTTTTTAGAAAGATACTCAATATCTGCGAGCTGTGAGAATTCAGCCTTTGCTGCTTTTTCATTTTCAAGCAATAGTACTTGGCACAGCACATATTGAAATCCAAGTTGCAGCAGTTGATCTAACGATTTTTGTGGGAGATCATAATGGTCTTTAATGGAAAAGACTGCAGCATATTGTTTGTTTTCGTAATTATTTATTTCTATGGAATTGAAATTGTAGCTCATGGTTTGCTTGGATAAAACCAAAGACATATCATGCGGGGTTAAATCTATGCGTCGCTGTTCTAGATGAATCAAATGATGGAAGAACACCATCTGCTCAGATATCATGTTGTTTTCGCTTTCAATAATACCTAGTTTTCTAGCCCCTTGAGGATGTAAAATATTTACAATTTTATCAGTTGTTTCGGTAAGTTTTTTATGTGAGCTTTCCAAATACGAGAATTGCTCTTTCCTAATAAGGGGGAAAAACAAAGATTTTATGATGTTTCCTAGGTCAGTTATTTTATGATGTAAACCTTGGTATACAAGGGTTATGTACACGGTGTTGACCAGCTGTTTATCAAAATTGTTTTTCTTACACCAGGCATCATTTAATTTTTGTGCAAATTCTTGTTTAAACTGCGCTTTAGGCATCATATTTTTGCGGCTGCGAACAGTGTGGATGTATACCGCAACTTTAAAATCGGTTACAGACTCGGAAATAGCTTTGCTAATCTCGTCTTTAAGCACGGTTTTATAGCTGGATAATTCTGCTACATCGCCTGTTATTTCTATGGTTTGAACTAGCTCGCCATCTTTTGTTATAACCGTATTGGCATCGTAGTGGCAGACCATAGGAATGTTTTCAGCCACGGATAAATCTGGGGTATTATTAGTAATTTTGGGTAGGGTAGATTTATCTAACACAATTGCATATATAAAATTCTTCTCTTAATACTAACCTAAAAAAAGCTTTGAGCACAAGTTCATATCTGCATCTTGGATAAATTTCTTATATACTCCGTTAATTTGAAAAATTGGAGCGTCGCAGCTAATTTCTCCGCGTCCGCACCTATTGGTATAGGCTTACGGTGCTCCCCATTGCTGCTCCTCCCACTTTTTCAAATTTTCTGTCGTCTATAACTTTACTCTTAATTTATGAGAAGTATATTGCTATTCAATTTCTTAAGGTCTTAATTCTAGCTGCATAATTATCTCCAGAGAAAATATAAGCCCCGGAGACTAAAACATCAGCGCCTGCTTTCACACAAAGAGGTGCGCTTTTTTCATTAATTCCTCCATCAACGGAAAGTAATATGTCTTGCTTTGTCGCATCAATCATTTTTCTTATGTTTTGTATTTTCGTTAATTGAGATTCAATAAATTTTTGCCCCCCGAAACCTGGGTTTACCGTCATCACTAATATTAAATCTACATCATCTATCACGCACTTAAGAGCGTCTTCATGTGTGGAAGGAATAATTGAAACCCCGGCTTTTTTGCCAGTTGCCTTAATTTGTGCAATGAGGCGATGCAAGTGCTTTGTGCTTTCAGCGTGTACAGTTATGTAATCACTTCCAGCATATGCGCAGGCTTCGATGTAATCTTCTGGGTTTGATACCATTAGGTGGGTGTCGAACTGTAGCTTAGATTTTGGGCGCAAATCTTTTATCAGTCCGCTACCAAAGGTTAGGTTTGGAACGAAATGCCCATCCATAATGTCAAAATGGATCATATCTGTGCCTCCATCCTCTAGCTTCTGGGTCTCTAAGCCAAAATTGCTAAAGTTTGCTGAAAGAATGGAGGCGGATATTTTTACCAATTTTATAGCCACTAATAATACTCTGTGCATAACAGTAGTATAATATTCCGCTGTAAAAAGCAAATTATAGCTATAATTATTCCCGTGCCCTGGAGGAGGCGTAAGTGCATAGTCCTATGGCAGCAGTACCAATCGCAGAGCCTGCAATAATCGCAGAAGTCATGCTAGGAGGCAAATGGCAGCTGCTTAGTACGTAGCTAGCTGATACAGGTGCCGCTTTAAATATGCAGGCTGAAATTGCTGCTCCCATAACTGCTCCGGCTGTACTGACTATTGCTGTGAGGGCATAGGGGTTTAAGCTGTTTAAATCAGGCATCCATTGGTGTTTATTTTGTGCAGCCAGAAGTGGTTCAATGAATTTTTCCTTGAACTTATTCTGTAATTCATATAGGTCAATTCCCCAAAGATCCCTAACCCACTTACCATTATATTCTATCTTTGCAGGCTCTTTGTTCCATTCTTCTTGCAAAGATAAGTTGGTAAATTCATAAGAGATGACATCTTTGAGGTCTTCTTTTAAAGCTTGCTTAACCTGAATAAATAACCATGTAGAGAAGTTAGTGGTTAACCCTTGAAGCAAGGCAGCTTGGGCAGCTCGTACTTGTGTACATTTATTTGCAGGGCCTTCAATAATTTGAAAATCATCATCTTTAGTTACACCCATCTCCCATCGATTGCTAAGGAGGTCTCTTGCTGTTTCTAGAGTTAGCTTGTTATTGGTTGCCAATTTCGCTATTTCTTCCACAAACCAAATGGCAAATGGTCCGCATTGGTCGCCGTCGATCTGCCAGCGTTCTTGGTCGTTATGTGTAAGTACAATGTTTTCTTCGCCGTATCTTTTTCGCAAGAAACTAAATATTAAATTTTCTTCATCTTCATATGAAGGTGGAGGCACTTCTGTATCGTATATAGAGGGCTCTTGTTTTTCTACTAATGTGCCAAGAGGGTTAAAGTAATATGCGTGGTATTTTAAGCTGCTTCCCTGAGGGGGTTGTATTGCAAGTGTACCAAAGTGGGTTGTATGCATAAGTATTGGTATTATTATAACAGATGGTGCCCCTATCCCATTCTCACCTCTATCTATGCCTTCTAAAGCTTTTTCGAGAATTTCTTTAATTTCGTCTTTATCAGTAGTGCTTGCAGTTAAAATTGGGTGGTATACTATTCTTCCGTTTAAACTTTCCACGAGTTTTTCCGGATACCATTTGCCATTTGCCTTTAGGGAAAACTTATTCAATCCCGCTTTTTTTTGCGCATTTAAGGTATGTATGCACACACCATCATATGGACTATTATCAAGGCTAAACATTGCAAACATGAAATCTGATATATCTGGGTTGTCATACCAGCGAGTTGCTTTTTGCTCTTCCTTTACATCTATTGCAATATGTTTTTTTCCTTCTTGCATATTTACCTCATGCATCTATATTTCTTATTTTTTGAATTTTACCAAAAATATTTTAGCAATAAAAGAGTAAAATTTAAAATTTTGTTAAGATGTGTCATGCTCCCCGACATCATCGCTACACACAAGCAAATACCTGGACTATAGAATAAATTGTCCTTTAAATAAAATTTCAATAATCCTCCTACCACTGACGCAGTCAGTCAAATGCGCGTTTATGCGCAGACCTTTTTGCCCCCCGGCCAGCGCTTTTCCTTTTAAAATATGTTGATGGATTCAATATTATAACTATCCAAGGACAATTTATCTTATAAAAATCAATGGGTTGCCTCCAGATGTCGGGGAGTATGAAGATGTGTAGTATCTAAAAATGTTGAAGTTCCTTACCTTTCTGAAATTTCTACATTCCTTAGGTTTGGTGCGCCTTCCACAAGTTTTATATATATGCGTACAGCATTTTTAGGGAAGATATCCCCGGCGATTTCTGGCCATTCTATTATAGTCACTCCGCTATTTATAGCATCGCTCAAACCAAGCTCGCGAAGTTCTTCAGCATTTTTTAAACGATAAAGGTCAAAGTGCCATACTTCAAACTCACGCGCTGTATATACATGCACGAGGTTGAACGTGGGGCTATTTACACTTTCAGGGTTAACCCCTAAATGCTCGGTAAATGCTTGGGTAAAAGTTGTTTTCCCTGCGCCTAAATCTCCATATAGAAGATATAGATCACCTATTTTGGCTTTCATAGCTAATTCTCTTGCCAGATTTTTTAAGGCGCTTAAGTCCAATCCTTTATATTCTATCATTTTTATATGTTTACAAAACCAGAGCAAAGTTTAATATGTATCTGTTAATATGTAAAATGGTTTGGTTATGGATTTTTCTTTTATCGATGCAAAAAAAATAGGCGGTAATATAGGTGTATTTTTTATTACTGATAGTTTGAAGTTTTCACAAGATTTTTGCAAACATAACTATGAAGCGGACATTTCAAAAGCCCTTAAAATTAAAAAGAATTTTCATGGTAAAGTAGGGCAAATTTTAAACTTTATACCATCTAAAGATTCAGAATTTGAACAAATAGTTTTGGTTGGGTTAGGGAAGAAAGAGTCATTAGATGCAACATCTATTAAACTTGCTGGTATTAAACTAGCGCAATATTTAAATAGTGTAGAGGCTGAAGAAGCATGCATTTGCTTTAATCTGAACATAAAATTACCCCACGCTGAATTTGTTAATAATTTTTACTTAGGGTTGGCTCTACGTAATTATAAATTTACTAAGTACTTTGTTAATAAAGCTAAAGAAAATAAAATCTATCTGAAGAAAGTTTCTTTCTGTATGGAAGATTCTTCAGTTGCAAAACAACTTTTGGCTGAAAGTAAGGTTATTGTTAACTCGGTAAATTTCACTAGAGATTTAGTATCTGAGCCTGCTAATGTTCTATATCCTAAATCATTTGCGGATATCTGTAAAAAGCTTGAAAAATCAGGGCTCAAAGTTAGAATTATGGCGCAGAAGGAACTGGCTAAACTTGGTATGGGTGCCTTGCTTGGGGTAGCTCAAGGAAGTGTTAATGAGCCTTACGTTGTAATTATGGAATGGAACGGCGGCAATAAAAAGGATGCACCAATTGCATTTTTGGGCAAAGGTGTCACCTTTGATACAGGTGGTATCAGCATAAAACCTTCGCAAAATATGGGTGATATGAAATACGACATGGCCGGTGCTGGGGTGGTGACTGGGCTTATGAAAGCATTAGCGGAAAGAAAGGCTAAGGTTAATGTTGTGGGCATTATTGGTTTAGTTGAGAATATGCCATCTGGTACAGCGCAAAGGCCAGGAGATGTTGTGAAGTCAATGTCTGGCCAAACTATTGAAATTGACAATACTGATGCCGAAGGGCGCTTAGTCCTTTCAGATATACTTTGGTATACTCAGGATAAATACAAACCTAAATTCATGATAAATTTGGCGACATTAACAGGAGCAATTGTAATCGCTCTTGGGGAAAATGCTTATGCTGGTTTATTTTCTAATGATGATAAACTTGCAAAAGAATTGAACGAAGCTGGATTAAAGAGTGGTGATAAAGTATGGCGTTTCCCACTTTCGGACTTCTATGATAAGCAAATAAATTCTGAAATAGCAGACGTCAGAAACACTGGAAATGGCCGAGGTGCTGGTAGTATAACTGCAGCTCAATTCCTGCAAAGATTTGTAAATAATGTTCCGTGGGCGCACTTAGATATAGCTGGGATGGCTTGGGATAAGAGCGGAGCAGAGTTAAATCCTAAAGGGGCTACCGGTTATGGTGTTCAAATTTTAAATCAACTAGTCAAAGACTATTATGAAGCGAAGTAAAGCTGCTTCTATAGTTGATGCTGTAATTGTTGGCGGAGGCTACCTTGGCCTTTTATCTGGTATAGCTTTGGCCAAATTGGGCTTGAAAACTGCTGTGCTAGAAAAAGGAAGTTTTAATGCTATGGCAGGGTCTCATAGCCCATGCCGTCTTTTTGCTATTTCTCAAGGAAGTTGCCAAATAATTAAAAGACACCTAGAGCTTGATCTACTATCTTTTGGACAAAAAATAAATCACATCCGTGTTATGGAATTTAACGTGGATGCATATTTAGATTTCGATCCCAAAAATTTAGGCTTGCCAAATTTTGGCATTATGATTGAAGAAAGCAAGTTGCATTCAATGCTTTTGTCAGAAGCTCGTAAGCAGAAAGGCCTCGTACTCGTTGATGGATGCAGAATTCATGATGTAGTAAATAATGAAGATTTTGCAGAAATCATAACTGAAAAGGGTGTCTATAAGGCAGGTTTGGCATTGATATGTGATGGTAAAAACTCTTTAGTAAGAAGCTTGCTAGGCATAGAAACGCACACTAAAAGTTATGACCAAATGGGTGTTGTATGTGATGTGGGCCATAAACTTAGCCATCATGGAATTGCTGTTGAAAAATTTATACCTCAAGGTCCTTTTGCCATTTTGCCAAAAGAAGGAGGGCATGAATCATCAATAGTTTGGACGTTAGAGACCAAGTTAGCACATACACTACTTAACCTTGATAAAGATTCGCAATTTGCATTACTCAAGGAGCGATTTGGGGATTATTTAGGTGAGATAAAGATAAAAAGTAAACTCAAGGGTTATCCTCTGGAACTTAAGTATACCACACAGTATTCAAGTGGCAGATTTTATCTACTTGGAGATGCTTTGCATGCCATCCATCCAATAGCGGGTCAAGGTTTGAATTTAAGTGTTAGAGACTTTAATGTTTTAATGACGGCAGTTTCGGATTCTATAGGGCAAGGATTAAACATTGGAGCTAATTACAATATACTTAAATATTTTAAATCTCGCCATTTTGATAATCAGGTAATGATAGAATCTACTAGTATTCTTAATGCTTTATTTTCCAATAATGTTTATGCAGTTAAATGTGCTAGATCTATTGGGTTGGATTTGGTAAATAACATGCCAGCTGCAAAGAAATTCTTTATGTCTTACGCATCTGGGCAATAGAAGTATACTCCGTTAATTTGAAAAATTGTGGTGTCGTATCTAATTTCTCCGCATCCGCGCCTATTAAGTAACGCGAATAATGAATAAGGGACCGTCAAAAAATGCCTAATTAGCTGAAATCCAATGAGTGTCATTGCGAGGAGCCCACTTGAGCTTCGTGGCAATCCAGAAAATAACAAAAGAAGAACTGGACTGCCGCATGCGGCACGCCGCATTCGCAG
>JAQSWL010000069.1 GCA_029266655.1 Candidatus Midichloriaceae bacterium
TCTTTATGCTTTGCTTTTTATTAGTTAAATTTATTAATTTACTAAATATGGATGATTATGGGTTGTTATGCTTACAGCACTTTCAACAGTTATGCCCCAACGGCGCCGCAATTCTTTATATAATGTCCATGTCTTTTTTATAACGCTTTAGCTATACTTTACAAGATTATTAACTTTAAAGTGCAAGCTAATACCCAGAAAACAAACCAACTATGCTCTTCACTTCTGCTAGGGTTTTATTAGCCAATTCATTAGCTCTTGCACTCCCTACCCCAGCAATGCTTGCTAAATATCCACGATCATCCATAAGCTTATGGTACTCATTTTGGATCGGCTCAAGCGCGTTAATTACAGCATCGGCAAGCTCCATCTTAAACTCTGATGTTTGTGAATTTGCAAATCTCTTAACTACCTCATCTATACTCATTCCTGAAAATGCTGAATAAATGTTTATTAAATTAGAAACTTCCGGGCGTAATTCTTCATCATATGAAATTCCTATAGTAGCATCAGTCATAGCTTTTTTAATTTTTTGTACAATCAAGTCTTTTCCATCCGTCATATTAATCCTAGACATATCAGAAGGATCTGATTTACTCATTTTCTTTTTGCCATCTCGCAAGCTCATAATGCGGGCACTTTCCTTAGGGATAACTGCTTTAGGCATTTTAAAATATTCAATATCAAATCTGCGATTAAATGCCCCAGCAATATCTCGGGTTAGCTCGACATGCTGAGTTTGATCTTCACCAACAGGCACCTGTGTTGCATGGTAAAGCAATATATCAGCCGCCATAAGTGTTGGGTAGGCAAGTAATCCAAGCCCTACATTTTCTACATTTTTTCCGGACTTATCTTTAAATTGAGTCATGCGCTTAAGCCAGCCCAGTGGGGTGATGCAGGAGAAAATCCATCCCAACTCTGAATGCGCAGGTACAGCAGATTGAATAAATACTGTGGCTTTCTTAGGGTCAATGCCACTAGCTAGATATAGTGCTAAATTGCTAATAGAGGCTTCTTTTAAAGCTTCTGGATCTTGATTCATTGTAATTGCATGTAAATCCACTATGCAATAAATACATTCATTATTTTCCTGCATATGCACCCAATTTTTTATGGCACCTAGATAGTTGCCAATGGTAAGATGCCCAGATGGCTGTGCGCCAGAAAATATTACTTCCATAATTTACTTGAGATAAGAATAAGTTTAAGCGAATATACTAGCAAAATATTCTATGTACAAGGCTTGTATGATCCAGAATTCCGATACCCATCCGCTTCCAATTTGGGAGAGCAGCTCTTTGCGGGAGGCGCTTGATACCAAAGTGCCAGATGGCATTACCTCTTACAGTATCTCTATAGACTCTAGAACTATAACTAAAGGATCTATATTTGTTGCGCTTAAGGGTGAGTCTTACAATGGCAATTCATTTGCAATAGAGGCACTAAATAAAGGGGCAGCGGCATGCATAATTGATGAGAGAATAGAAGGAATACAAGAGTACCCGCACAAGCTTATTATGGTGAAGGATACTGTGCAGGCGCTTGAAGATTTGGCCCATTATTCAAGAGCCAGAACCAAAGCAAAAATTATTGGCATAACCGGTAGCGTAGGTAAAACCACTACCAAAGAGTTATTAAAAGCAGCTTTGGATTTACAAGGCGAAGTATATGCAACTATGGGAAATCTAAACAATCATTTTGGCCTGCCTTTATCACTTGCAAATATGCCAATAGAAACTAAATATGGTATTTTTGAATTAGGAATGAACCACGCAGGCGAAATTCTAAATCTAACTAATATTGCCAAACCAGATGTAACAATTATAACTACGATAGAGGCAGTTCACCTTGAATTTTTTTCATCTGTGTCTGCGATTGCAGAAGCAAAAGCTGAAATATTTAGAGGAATGGGTAAGGAAGGGGTTGCTATAATTAATAATGACAACCCATATCATTTAATCTTAGAGGATTCGGCCAAAGCATTAAATCTTAATATCATTAAATTTGGCTCCTCTGCAGGGTGTGATTATATTTTAGAAAGTTATTTTACGAAAAATACCGGCGCAGAAATTATAGCGGATTTACGTGGTAAGATTGTTGAATATTTCTTGCCTATTTCGGGCCGCCACCATGCACTTAACAGCCTTGCGGTGCTAGCTGCAGTGGAAGCTGTAGGGGCTGATGCAGAATTTGCCGCGCGAAAAGGCTTATCGAATTTTGAGCCTCAAAAACGTCGAGGACAAATCACTCATGTTCCATCTTTGGATATAACAATTATAGATGATTGCTACAATGCAAGCCCAGCTTCGGTTGCAGCAGCTATAGATAACCTAAGCGCTTCATGGCCAGAAAACAGGTTGCTTGTTGCATTAGGGGATATGAAAGAGCTAGGAGTTTTAGCTCAAGAATTCCACGTTAATTTAAAGGAAAATATTATAAGAAACAACATAAGCAAAGTATTCTGCGTTGGTGAACTAATGGAAAAATTGTTTGCTGCACTTCCTAGCTCATATCAAGGTTTCCATGCATATGATGCAGCTTCAATAGCAAAAGAGATACTAAAGCACGTTAAGCCTAAAGACGTCATATTGGTTAAAGGCTCTCGCTCAATGCAAATGGAAAAGGTAGTTGATGCCCTCCTCACAGCTTAACATCGCACAAGAAATTGAAGCTTTACGCGCAGAAATAGCAAAGCACGATAGGTTATATTATGAACTAGATAAACCTTTAATTACCGATGCTGCTTACGATGCGCTAAAAAAGCATTTAGAAGAGTTGGAAAAAGTGCATCCAGAGTTTGCGAGCGCCTCCAGTCCTAGCGCTAAAGTTGGCGGGAAGCCATCCAGCAAATTTGGGAAAGTTCAGCATAGCACTCCAATGCTTTCTCTTGCCAACGCCTTCTCCTCTCAGGACGTGGAAGACTTCCTAGAGCGGGTACAAAAATTTTTAAATTTACCTATCTCTGCCATAGAATTAATTGCCGAACCCAAAATTGATGGCCTATCTTTTTCAGCAATATTCGAAGACGGGAAATTAAAAGTAGCTGCCACTCGTGGTGATGGGGAATTTGGAGAAGACATAACTGCTAATGCATTAACTATAAAAACTTTGCCTAAGGAGGTTTCGTATTTAAAGCGATTTGAGGTGAGAGGCGAGATATACATAGATAAAGCTGACTTTTTAGCGCTTAACGAATCTCGCAAGGCGCTACAAGAGGAACAGTTTGCAAATCCGCGCAATGCAGCGGCTGGCTCTCTTAGACAACTAGACCCTAAGATTACCGCCTCAAGGCCATTGAAATATTTTGTTTGGGGAGGGAATATAGAAGGAGCCTCCTCTCAATGGGAGCTTTTAAGTAAGCTTAAGAGCTTAGGATTCACTGTTAATGAAAAAATTAGGCTTGCTCAAAACAGTGAAGATTTAGATAAATATTATTCTCAACTTTTCCAAGAAAGAGGAGATCTAGAATACGATATAGATGGCATAGTATACAAAGTTAATAACTTTGCTTTGCAGCAACGGTTAGGAGCCTTAAGTAGATCGCCTCGTTGGGCAATAGCTCATAAATTTCCTGCCGCGTCTTCCTTTACAAGAGTACTGAATATAACAGTGCAGGTAGGCAGAACCGGTGCTCTTACCCCAGTTGCAGAACTTGAACCTGTTGGAATTGGTGGAGTAATAGTACAACGCGCTACCCTACATAACGAAGAAGATATTGAGCGCAAAGACGTAAGAGTCGGCGATCTGGTTGAAGTTGAAAGAGCAGGAGATGTGATTCCTAGAGTTGTAAGAGTTGAATTTTCTAAGCGCCCAGAAAATACAATTCAATTTATTATGCCAAATAATTGCCCTATATGTGGAAGTCCTGCGCCTAAAGAAGAGGGGAATGTCATAAGAAGATGTTCTGGAGGAATAAGATGCGAGGCACAAATTATCGAATGCTTAAAACATTTTGTAAGTAGAAATGCCTTAAATATAGATGGCCTTGGAGAAAAGCAAATTGAAGAATTTTATCGTCAAGGCCTTATTAAAGCGCCTGATGATATTTTTAAATTAGGTCAATTTGCAAACTCCATACAAACCTGGGAAGGCTGGGGGATGCAATCTGTGCAAAATTTGCTTAGGGCAATAGAACAAGCTAAAATTGTCGATTTAGATAAATTTGTTTACGCTTTAGGTATTCGCTTTGTAGGTGAGGCTACAGCAAAAATTTTAGCTAAACATTTCTTAAATGTCGAAGCTTTAATCACTGGCTGTTCAGATGCAGCGCACTTAAGCTCTTTGGATGGTATTGGAGAAAAAATTGCAGCTCACATAGTTGAATTTTTCAGCAACCCACAAAACATTGAGCTATTTAAAAGATTAGCTTCCCACCTCAATATTAAGAATTTTGAAGCACAAAATATTGATTCAGAGATCTCTGGCAAAACCTTGGTTTTTACTGGGAGCTTATCTACTATGTCTCGCCAAGAAGCCAAAAGCATAGCAGAAAGATTAGGGGCCACTGTATCAAGCTCTGTCTCGGCAAAAACAGATTTCTTGATTTGTGGAGAGGATGCTGGTTCTAAGCTCAAACAAGCACGTAACCTGGGGGTGAGGGTGTTAACTGAAGAGGAATGGCAAAAGCTTGCTAACATTTAATAACAAAAGAGTTGGACTTAAGTGATTCTAACTGGTAAAAATTTTACATGATTAGAAATTTTGTTTTAATATGTCAAATACCAGTAATAAAATTGATGTAGCCGTTTCTCCGGACGGAAACATTGATCAAATTTTGAGTGATATAAAGCAGGCTATTACCAACCCTTCTTCACAAGAAGATGTTTTGATTTTAACCGAGCAAGTTGAACCAGGTATTTATTCTAATCTAGCTAATGATTCAATCACTGAAAATTGCCCTCCTGCAGAAAAAAATTTGCAGCCAGCTGCATCTCAAGAGCAAGATATCCTAAAGCAGTTGGATGAAGATGTGCTTAAAGCTGGGGCTAAATATGAACCAATACAAGATAAAAGCTTTGAACAAATGTCTACCACATCTCTTATAAAAGAAGAAGTAGCTGCAGCTACAAAAAACGCCATTTCAGAAATGTTAAGAAGCGCTACCTCTTCCGGTGAATCTAAAAACGCGCAAAACTCGGTGCTCGCTTCTAAAAGCCTTGAAGATGTGGTTATCACTTTACTCAGAGCAGAACTGCAAAATTGGCTTAATGAGAATTTAGAGGGAATGGTTAAAACCATAGTGGAAAATGAGATAAAGCGCATAATTCCAAAATAGTAGACAAATGAAATACTTAGTATTTATTATTGCTATATTCTCGTTAAGCAATATTTGCTTTGCTGAAGAGCCTGCAAATGCTTGGGACGATTTGGGGAATCTTAATCAAGGCGTTTTTATTGAAGATTCCATAAATAATACTCAGTTAGAGAACCATCCCCTTAATCAAATTGATACATCTAATAAACCAGCACCCCATGATGAGAGTATAAAACCTGTTACACTTTATGGAGATAGTGGAGCAGAAGCATCTACCCAAACGCTTAACGAGATTTTACCTAAACAAATTAAGCTCAAAGAAAAAAACAATCAGATAAAAGAGCTCAAAGTTCGCAAAACTTATGATTATAGAAGCAAGCCTCCAGCTCCATTTTTTAGAAAAGAAAAATTTGATAAAAACAATTCTCATCTTCCTGGAGTATTTTACCAAGCAGATTACTCAAGGCTTTTGCTACTTGCTGCAAAGAAAGGCGATATTGGGGCTGCCTCTAATTTGTTAAGCAAAGGCGCAAATATTAATAGCCAAATTAAAGAATCAGGCTTTACTCCTCTGATGGTTGCCGTTGAAAACAAATTTGGTAATTTAACCCAATACCTAACACTGCGAGGAGCTGATTTAAATATCATTGATAATAATGGTAGATCCGCACTACATTTAGCTTCACAAGCACAAGACTACGCTGCTATTAATTTTTTATTAGACAATGGTGCTAACATGCACTTAGTGGATATTGAAGGTAAGGAAGCATTAGATTACCTACCTGAAGATAAGCGAGTAAGTATAATAGTTAGCCGGCTTACATCTCAGGAAGAGTTTGATAAAGCTTTATTAGATTTTAGCGCTTCTGGCTCTTATCTTGGGGCCTCATTAACTTTAAACAAAGGGGCAAATATCAATACGCTTGATGCAAGTGGAAATACCCCACTTATTCTTGCTGCATGCACAGGTAATAAAAATCTTATCTTATTATTATTAGCACATGGCGCTAACCCTATAACGCACAACAAGTTTAATCTTGGGGCTATGGAATGTGCTATTAACCGTAATGATTTAGAAATCGCCCAAATTTTGGACACTTACATAATAAAGAAAGAGCTGGAAACTGGCGTGCACTATCCTAGAAAAACTCCATTAATCCAACAATCTCAACAAGAAGCTGCATCTGCCGAATTTGAGGATGCTCTTTCCAATATGTGGAGGCAATTTACCGAGTCTTTGAGTCCCAATAATTGTGAAGACGCTGAGGATGAAGAGTTTTAGTAATATAGCTAAAGCTGTATAAAAAGGCATGAAAACATTCTATAAAGAATTGCGACGCCGCTGGGGGTGGCAGCCATAACTGTTGAAAGTGCTGTAAGCGTAACAACCGATAGTCCATCCATATCTAGTAAATTAATAAATTTAACTAATAAAAAGCAAAGCACAAAGAAAAGAACCCGGCCTTGTCTTCATGCTTTGCTTTTTATTAGAATACCATACCACTTCAGCTATAATACATGTCTTCAATATATTTGCCTACTAATTCAATCGAGGAATCCCACAGTTGCTCAACTTTTTCCTCAGCTGGCAGCACCTGTTCATCATTTATGATTACATATACTTTCATCCATGGAGTGGCAGAAATAAATTTTTGTAGTATTTCTATGTCTTGCTGAAGTATCGGTTCTTCATAAGCATGTTTATTTGATGCAATCAACAGCTCAGAAAAGCAGTTCTGCTTTGCAACCTTGAATAACCGCAAGATAGTAAGATAGCTAACTACATTACTTGCAATACCTAAGCTTTTAACGTTAGAGCCATCTAAAGATGAACATAAAACAACTTCACATACATCAGTATAATTACCTACAATTAATTTCTCGCAACTGGATTCCTTTAGTGATTTGTAAATTACTGCAAGCTCATCTTGACTTACAAAAGCACAATTCAAATACAAGGTCTTGAGGTATGGATTAGACTTTACATTTGCAGCAACATATTCCACATCTTGTTTATTGAAAGATACAACTGGTATTTTAACAAAGATAAAATCAAGAGTGCCTTCATCTGCACTTAGCTTATCAACCGCTGCTTTAATTGCAGGCGTGCAATACCACCAGTAGTAAAGGTCATTAGGCCAGCTAAGCGGGTTATACCAAGACATAAAGAATGCTTCCTTTACGCAGATTGATCTTCAAAATATTCTTTAATTAGCTCAATCGGTGAATCACCTAATTCTAATGATTTCAACTTATCTAACCAGGTGTTTTGAGCTATCTCTTGCTGTTCATCCTTAACATCATCAGAACCGCCCCCACCGACAGGTTGCACCACTTTTTCTTTTGGTTCCTCAACTTTTTTCTCAGCTGGAGCTACTCGTTGATGATTTATAAACACCTTAAGCGATGGGTATTCAGCAGCAAGCTCTTGTGCTTTTTCTATATTGCTCTCAGCATTTGGCGCGTCAAGGTTTAGAAGAAACATCACATTAGAAACATGGTATTTTGCTGCATTGACAACCATATCCGATATAAGATTATCAATGAGTAAACTACTATTGTTATATGCTTGAAGGTTGACCAAAACACCACTTGTAACAAGTTGCTCACAGTTAGATTTGGTTAGAAAAGCTTCCTCTATTACTCCGCGCCCCTCTATGCTTATATTATTTATATCCAGCTTCAAAGTTTTGAAATTAGGATTAGCTTTTATTTTTTCAGCAATATATAGCGCGTCAGTTTCGTTTAAATCTACCTTTGGTATTCCAAAGAAATCAAGAGTACCTTCATTATCTATGCTTGCTCCATCAACCGCTGCTTTAACTGCAGGGGTGCAATAATACCAATAATAAAAATCACTGTACCAGCTCAACGGATTGTACCAAGACATAAAAAGAACTCCATTACATATTTCCCATGTTTTATAGCATATATAAACATATCTCACAAATATTTTTGATGTTTTTTGCCTTTCATGACTTCCATGAACGTACTAAGGAGAGGTAAACTTCCTGTAAAAAGATATTGGATAATTCTCATGAACCAAAATAAAGCAATTAAAGCAGCCCTGGTTTCTGAACATCAGCAGGCGACGACAAATGCCAGAACCATAGCAAATTTCCTTATTAACCAGCTTTTGGAAAATTCGGCCACTGAAGAAGAATTTCTTAAAGCAATAAAAACGTCAGATAAGGCTTCATTAGTATTACAAAGGCTCAGTTATACCTTAGCTAACCTTATTTCAATGGATCATACACTTCTAGAGCGACAGATTGAATTATCCGAAAGCGCTGCAAGAAGCAACCAAATTAACCGCCATGATTGTGAACTTATAATAGGCCTCGCACGCAATTGGGGGTTATTAAAAGAAAACTGTGATGACGAGATAGAAAGAATAATCGAGCAATATGAACATAATGATAAGGGGTAATTATGAATAATAATTCTATGAAGTTTTCAAATATACGGTTTCCTGAGCATCTTTCGTTAGGTGCTATTGGAGGGCCAATTTTTTCAACCGATATAGTAACAACCAAAAGTGGTAATGAGCAACGTAATATAGATTGGCTGCATGCCCGTAATCGCTACAACATTGCAACCAGCGTGAAGAATAAGGATGATTTCGCCCTGATAATTCTCTTTTTCCGCATACATAAAGGTAGAGGAATAGGTTTTAGATTTAAGGACTGGGTCGATTATAGTGCAAGTGGACAATTAATTGTTTTCAGTCAAAAAGGGATTAGAGAATATCAATTGATTAAAACTTATATAGTTCAAGATCAGATGGATATAAGAGTTATAACCAAACCAGTTTTAGGCACTGTAAAGATAAATATTAGGGGAAATACTCAGTATAAATATAACGTCGATTATGACACCGGCATAGTGACCTTCGAGGAAGACTTACCGGAAGGTCTTGAAATTAAAGCTGACTTTGAATTCGACGTTCCCGTACGCTTTGACACAGATGAACTTAAGATAATTTCTATGGATGTGCAAGACGCTGCAGTTGAAATTCCGCTTATAGAAATTCTATAGAGGCTTTATATGAAGAAAGAATCGATAAAAGCTGAAGTTTTAACGCTAACTACATGCTGGAAAGTAAAACTTCGCTCGGGTGAAGTGCTGGGTTTCACAGAAGCGGAAAAAGATCTTACAATAGATGGGGTTTTATACCATGCAAAAGGTGGCTTTTCTAGGTCAGCAATTGAATCTGATACAACGCTTGCACCCGATAATCTTGAAGCGGAAGGAGTAATTGATCATGACATAATTAATCATGAAGATTTATTATCGGGAAAGTTTGATCATGCAAAAGTTTCCATTTTTTTGGTTGATGTTACGCATCCAGAATCTGGTAAATTGCAGCTGCGCACAGGGTTTTTAGGAGAAGTTACACTTAATGACTCTGGCTTTACTGCAGAAATACGCGGACTCTTGCAAGCATTTAGCCAGACTATTGGTGAGCTTTATTCTCCGCAGTGCCGGGCTCAACTTGGGGATGCTAGATGTAAAATAGACCTCAAATCAAAATGCCAAAAAGGCAAAATACAGAAGGTGATCAGCACAGATGCTTTTATATCCACCTTACCAGAAGCAGATGGTTATTATAAATATGGAAAAATAAAATTTAATTGTGGGTTTGAAACAGAGGTTATCGAACACTTAAACAATAAAATCATACTGGCAGAATGCCCCCCTACAGGCCTAAGGGCAAACCTGAAATTTGAAATTTATACTGGGTGCGATAGGGCCTTACCCTCATGCATAAATAAATTTCAAAATGCAATCAATTTCCGTGGGGAGCCCTTTATCAATGAAGTTGAAAGGTTGCTTTTTTAATTAATACCAACTCTCAAAATAAATAGAGCATTAAAGCTCATCTTTTAGCAAATTTGCTTGGTAAGAAATTGATTAATATGTAAAATATTCAACTGCTTTTTTCCTTCGCGCTTTGCCAAAATCTGGCATTACTAGGTATAATTTTAAAAACTTGCGTTTTTATTACCACACTCGCTGTGGTACAGTCGATCATGCGCCATAGCAGCAAAATTAAGGGCCAAGCAACCAAGAGAGAATACGTTGCTATGCATACTACCAATAAACTCATAAACTCCCCACTGACCATTGAGATCGTACGTCGCGGACTTATATGCAGAGAAAGCCCCATATGCGATTGCACAAGACCAACTAAATTTGCTACTATATGCGGCCAGCGCCCCCGCACCAGCTAAAGTTGACACATAACCAACTGCAGTCATAGGGCCATGCCCGGCAACAAATTCAAAAATTGCTGGGTACTCTTTCTTATCAAGTAGAAATAGCGAAATCCTGTCGAGAACCATACCAGACAACCAAAAAGTTGCCCACCCTCTAGTGACGGCACTGATATAGCAATCTCCACGTTTTTTCATAAAGCGCTCTTTAATATTGTATATTAACGAAATTATAGTTAAATATTATGAAAATGCAAGAATTCTATAGCATTAATAAATACTTATTTCACCATCATTGGATATTATAAACATCTTTCCATTTGCAAATATTGGGCCTAGATATGAATTTTCCGGTATCTTGGTGGTTTGCTCTATCTCACCATTGCTCATGTTAATCTGCATCAAATCACCCTTATTGTTACTTACATATACATAACCATCAGCCACCACAGGGTTAGACACATATAAGTCCACTATAGCTTTTCCATCTTCATCCTGCTTAGATAAATTAACAATCCAAGCTACATTACCATCCTGCATGTTTAAAGATACAAGGTCGTTAGCGTTAGAAATAAATAATAAAACATCTCCCACTAGCCAAGACTTGGAAGTAGCTGCAACATCCTTATTCCAAATTGTATCACCTGTCTCTAAATTAATTTTGAATATATTACCCTTTGAATTTGAAGTAACCAAATAATCTTTACCTAAATGAGTTAGGCTATTGTTGTTAAATACGCTTCGGGCAATCAATCCGAAATTTTGCTGGTTTACTAAGCCATTAGACCATATTTCTTCACCTGTTAGTTTATCTATAGCTATAACTTCATCATTGCTAAACTTTACTATTAAAGACTTCCCGCTTTCCAATGGGCTTGAAACCGATAGCGAGTTAAGGTCCTCATGATTGGATATATAAGTCCATACGCTATTACCATCACTTTTATTCAAAGCATAAACCTTATTGTCTATAGATTGAAGAATCAGCAAGTCACCTATCACAAGCGGTACCGACCTAATAGGGCTTGAAAATGCAGCATTCCAAATAATATGACCATCTGCAGCATCAATCGCTATTACTTTAGCAAGCCCTGCAGTTACATATATTACGTTGCCGTCTCTCTTCAAACCACCAATCAAAAATTTATTTGAAATTATATCAAAGAATCCTCTACTCTCTTCCTGAGAAAAGAAAGGGTTACTCCATATTTCTTGGCCGGATGCTAAGTCGTATGAGTGAACAACACCATCTGAAGACATAGCTACCAAGTTAGTTGAATCTACACTGGGAAAAGATGCTTGAACTAAAAAAGTTTGCTCAGAATAAGTTAATGATTTACTAGGTTCTGCTTTGAAATTCCAGCTTAAATTTGCTGCGTTATTCGGGAATTGGTTAAAAGTCCCATTCCACTCCAAGTTAGTTTTGGCTTTAGGGATACTTAGGTTGGTTTTTGCCTTAGTAACAACCAAGTCTTTACTTCTAACTACAAGGGGGATTCTCTCACCTGGCATATCTAACTTTTTGTTTGCTCCAAACCAGCTATCAGAGCTGCAGCAGCAGAGTGACATTACGATGAAAAACATTAAGCTACTTCTTAAAATCCGCATATAATCCCATTCTCATAAAATAAACTAATCCATTTGCTTCAATTGCTGCTTCCTCCTTAGCGCAACAGTTTGATATACATGAAATATGCTTATCTTTTATACTTTTTATAAAGCTTAGGCATACCAGCTTTTATCAAACTACCTTGCAGGAAAAATGCTATAATTAATTGACGCAAATTTTCATAATAAAATATACTTATTTGCCATTTAAGCAAGCATCAAAAGGGATAGCTTTACTGAGCCCTTAAGGAAATAGAGGTGAGCAAATAACCTTTCTATTGAAGGAAATATCTGAATAGTAATGTCATAATACCTGTCATAGTTCCTACAAGGATTATTGCAATTCCTATGAACCATTTAAGAGTTTCGTTTTTGCTTTTCTCTATTTCGCCTCTTACCTGCACAATTTCTATTCTCACATTAGCAATATCTATGGAAAGTTCAGAGAATTTTGCATCAAGCTTTTGCTCAACTGCTGTTATTTTAGCATCAAGCCTTTGTTCAACTCCAGTGATCCTATCATCAAGTTTTTTTTCTGTTCCAATAAGATCCGTTTTGGTGGCAAGATTGCTAAGGTCATAATCTCTGCTTTCAGATATTGCCTGCACAATAGCTTCTGCCTGCTCTTCTTTAAGTCCGCTGAGGATAAAGCGTTTTACGGCAGAGTGTGTGTCAAAAGAGTGGTGCATGCTGATTGTAAATTGCTAAATTCATCTGAAAATATTATATATGCTGTTTATCACTCTGTCAAAAGTATTAGCTTATACCAAATCTCAAAATAAACACTTGCAAAATTATGGAAATTTAGTTAAGTTTGCGGGGTGCAAATGGCGGAGTAGCTCAGCTGGTTAGAGCGGCGGAATCATAATCCGTAGGTCGGGGGTTCAAGTCCCTCCTCCGCTACCAAAAACTTCATGGCCTATGGTTATAGATTATGCAATGAATAATCTCAGAAATCATACGTTATAAAAATTAGTATACATTAGATCATACCAAATCTTGTCACCGCGAACAAAGTGTGGCTATCCATTAAGTTGTTGCTTTGCAATATAGTATAGCTAAGCCTTTATAATTTGACTACGCGTTGCTCGATCACTCATGTAGGGTTTACTACATTTCGTTCCTCGCTCTTATATTCAAATTAAAATGCTTTAGCTATATGCCTGGATTGCCAGATCACCAAGTGCGCTCCTCGCAATGAAATTCATATATTTCAGCGAATTATACCGAACCTCATATTTAATAGGCCATATGTGCTTGAATTTTCAAAGAGGTGGGAAGATAAAAAAGTCAGTAATATGAATATATTGCTGTCTTTTTATAGCTAAGTTCACATAAAAGAGTCATGGTTTTAAGTTGAGTGTTATGCTATGATAATGCATCAAGTATAGGTGGCAGGAGATGACATATTCAGTT
>JAQSWL010000014.1 GCA_029266655.1 Candidatus Midichloriaceae bacterium
TCTGCTAATTTCATTGAACGTAAGCATATTTAGTACCTGTAATGCAATTCTATATTACAGTATACTATTTATTATCTTGAACGCAACTTAGTATAAATTACTGCTCCTACCACTTTTTCAAATTTCCTGTCGCCTATACGTTTTACCAACTCTTAATTTACGAGAGGTATATTATTTGGCAAGTGCAATATTTAATTCTGTTTAATTCTGTAATTTTTGTGCATTTGCGTTAACGCATCCTGCTAAAGTAATATCGTATTTAGGATGGCTAAGCTGGGAAACAGATGCACTTTGCATATATAACCAACCATTGAAAATACGCTCTATAACTCTGCTGCGGACTTCAAATATCTCTACAAGTGCTCTACCTTCCGGGATCACAAGTTTTTGATTAGATTGTAAACATGAATTCACTTTGATAATTATTTCGTTCACAGTCTTCTTCGAGCCAATGCCGATATCCAATAAATATAGTTTGCCCAAGGTTTTATCTATAACCCTTACCATTGCAGCATCTTTTGTAGCTATAGCTTTGTCTTGCTCTTGAACCATAATTTCCAAATTATGCTCAACTCCTGCTGGTTCATCTTCATGTGACTCTCTGCTGAAGAAGCCACCAAAGATTCCTTTATCCTCTTGCCCTAATTCTTTATCAACAAAAGAAGGATCAATAGAAGTTTCTCCCTCTTGTACATCTAAAGCAAGAGGCTCAAATGTAACGCTTAATAACAAAAAAATTATAAGATAATGCAATCCCATGCTTTGTTACTTACCCGTTACTGATTTAGGATCATTACTAGCATCCTTGTCCTTGCCACCTTTATCAAGGCCGAACATAAATTTACCGATAAGGCTATCCAAACTTATAGAGGATTGCGTATATTCTAAAAAGGCTTTTTCAGCTAAATGCTCGCTATCCGAACCTGGGGTTAGCGAAACATATTTATCACCCAAAAGACTATTGCCAATTATTTCGGCTGAAGTATCCACTGGTAGTTTAACATCAGGGGAGATACTTAATTCTAACACCGCCTGAAAAGTATTTGGATCAAGAGTTTGAGAAATAACCTTCCCAATTTTAATTCCTGATACACGGACGTCGCCACCTAAATTAAGCCCATCTATCCTATCAAATTTGCCAAATATTACATATTGCTTACCAGAGCTCTTAACCTCCGTAGTTCCATATGCATAGTAAAGAAAGTATGCTGCAACCAGTAATACTAATGCACCAATTAATGTTTCTACAATATTATCTCTGTTCATATAAACCACTTAGTTATTTTGGTTGCCAAGACTCATAGTCTCCAGTTGCTACATCTCGCTGCGCTCTGGATAAAACATGCCCAGGAGGAAAGTAAGCATGATCTGTACCCGTTAAATTAGGTGTGTGAGGTTTCTCCCACTTATAATCTTTAGTATTGTTTTTTGGAGCTTCATCTTTTTGATGATGCAACCAAAGGGCCCAAGCAGCAGGAACTTTAGAAGCTTCTATGGTGCCATTATATATAACACAACGGGATTTTTTACCGAATGTGCGATCAACTCGCTTACTCTCGTAGTATAGATTGCCAAATTCATCAGCACCCATAAAGTTACTTTTTAAAGAGATCAATAATTTGTTAATCCATTTATTCATTAAGCAAAAACTCCGATAATGCATCTAATACCAATTTACCTCAAAATAAATAAAGCATTAAAGCGCATCTTTTGACAAATTTTCTTGGTGAAAATTGATGAATACATAAAATATTCAACTACATTTTCCCTTCGTAATTTGCCAAAATCTGGCTTTACTATCTCAATTTATTTTGAGATTTGGTATAATAAGCATACTATATAAGACTTATGCAAAGTCAATAAAACCATATTTCTAATTTGAGTTTGGCAAGGCAGATAGCATCTATATTCACTTGGAAACGTGCTTGATATTATTGAATAAATACACTATTATATCCCTCATAAAGAATTATTGTGTGGCTTTCATGGAAAATAACTTTAATTTTGATGCATTTTACCAGAAATTAGAAGAGCTTTCAAATAGAGGCAAAGAATCAATAGAATCTGTGTTGCCAGTTACAAAGGAAATGCTTGAAGAGATCAATAAACAAGAGTTTTCTAAACTTTTAAATAGATTTACTAAATTAGAAGACTATGGAAAATTAAAAGCTGATCTATTAAGTGAAACTGCTTTATCAGATAAGATATTAAATCTTTTATATTTTATTGATAATAATAAAGACTACCAAGTACATTTACATACTGATGAAATCGAGCTATTACTCGAAAGTAACGGAGTGTTTCTTATTAAATATGAAGTTAATTTTTCTGATCATTTCAATTCTGAGCAATCAACGAAAGTTAAAAGCCTGATAGAAGAATATGCGAAAGAAGTAAGTAGCTATCCACAAATTATGTTTAATATAGAACCTAATATTTTTGATAAAGATGGCAAAGAAGCTCTTCCTACTAAAGTTATAGTATCAGAGACATATGAATTTTATGAGAATGGGAGTAAATATTCAACAAAATATTACTACAAAAAGTATATTCCTGAAGGTGGAAGAGGTGATTATACTATTACCTTTATGACACATGAAGATGCTGATTTTCCTAAGAACCTTGCTAAATTAGAAAGTGAAGATCCTATAAAGATCTCAATATATTATGATGATTTCAAAGATTTTATTGATACCTTAATAGCAGAAAATAATTCAAATATTATTGACCTCTGATACATAGCTAAACCGTTATAAAAAGAGCATGAAGCGTCGTTCCTCAGGTAGGCAGGAATCTTAAGATCTCCCGCATTCGCAAGGATGAGTACGAGAGGAGTATTTGTTGCATTTTCCATATTCTTTTTATAACGATTTGGCTATATTTGGTAAGAGAGAAGGCTCAGCAATAATCAGAAATTTTTTTACTCCCTCATCTTAATATTAAATCAAAAATGCTTTGATTCTGCCATGGGGTGGAATCATTTGTTATTTCAGTTTTTTCTATATGGCCTACGTTTTGGTTAAAATCATGGAATACTAATGCTGGAAGCCCGGCACCTCCCAGATTACTAGTTGGACTGCTGTTGTCATTTCCTATCCAAATCCCTGTTACTATATCATCTGTAAAGCCAATAAACCAAGCATCATGATGCTCTTGAGTCGTACCAGTTTTGCCAAAAACTTCTACGCCAGGAATTGCTGCTCGTTTACCACTTCCACTTAATATCACCGAACGCAACAAGTCGCGCATCTTCTCTGAGACTTCTGGGTCTATTACCTGCTCAGGCTCTACACCTGGAAACTCATATAATACACCACCATTACTATCTGTAATTTTAATCACCCCGAAAGCTTGAGCCTTTCGGCCATAATTTGCAATGTGTGCAAAGCTTTGTGTCATTTCTAGCAGGCTCATTTCCGCAGTGCCAAGCGCTATGCTTGAAAAACGTGGAATATTAGACATAATACCTAGCCGCTTAGTGATTTCCACTACTTTATCAATGCCAACACTTTCTGAAATCTTAACTGCAATAGTATTGATAGATCTAGCAAAAGCATCTTCAGCTGTCATCTCTCCACGATACTTTCGATCTATATTACGAGGACTCCAAAGTGGCATTCCCCTCCCCTGTTTTATTGAAATTGGTTCGTCTACAAATTGGTCATTAAGCTCTAAGCCATTTTCCAATGCCGCTAAATAAATGAAAAATTTAAATGCTGATCCTGGCTGGCGCTTAGCAGTCACCGCTCTATTGAATTGTGATTTGTGGTAAGAAACCCCACCAACCATGGCTTTAATAGCACCATTTGGCTCCATTACTAAACCAGCCATTTGGTCTGCATTATACTTGTTCTTAGCTTGAGTAGCATATTTTTCTATAACTTCTTCCAGCGCTTCTTGGGCTTTAATATTTAGCGTAGTATATATGTTTAAATCTTGATTAGTGTTCTGCACAAGGTCTGGAATTTCCGAAAGTATATAATCTGCAAAATATGGGTTTTTAAGCGCACCCCTTCCAACACCACGTTCAATTATGGTAGGAGGAGATCCATATTTATATTGTTCCTCTGTTATGTATCCCTCATTATACATTTGCTCAAGCACTTGCCTAGCCCTTCCTATTGCAAGAGCTGGATTATTAGATGGAGAATATCTTGATGGAGCTTTTAATAGCCCTGCTATAATTGCAGATTCGAATATTCCCAGATCTGTACCGCTTTTACCAAAGTAATATTTAGATGCAGCATCAATTCCATAATTACCTTTCCCTAAATATACCCTATTTAGATAAAGTGAAATTATCTGCTCTTTGCTGAATTTGCGCTCTAACTCAAGTGCAATTATAATCTCTTGAAGCTTTCTTTTAAATGTACGCTCAGGGCTTAGATATATTATTTTAGCTAGCTGCTGGGTGATTGTGCTACCACCTTGCACAACCCTACCAGCCTTCAGATTTACAAAGTATGCTCGAATTATGCCAATTAGATCTATCCCCATATGTTCAAAAAACCTGCGGTCCTCTGCTGCAATTACCGCTTGAATCATGTAGATAGGTATATTGGAATAAGTTAATCTCTCTCCTCTAAAGTCTCCATATTTTGCAAGGACTACGCCTTCACTATCGTATATCGTTATTTGTGGCCTAACGTCTCTATCTGCCATTTCTTCGATATCTGGAAGGTCCTTTAATAAATATGATAAAAGCAAAAAGCTAGAAATGGCAAAAAACAGTATGATGCTAAATAAAGAAAATATAATAGATTTAAGCTTGATTCTAAGCTTTGGCTTACGAGTTTTTTTTAATGACTTTTTTTTATTTTTTAATGCCATCTATATGCTCCTAATCGAAATATGCACCTTAAACCAAGGCGCATTTTTTCTCAGTTTTACCAACTCTTCATTTACGAGAAGCATACAAGTACGATAATATTTGTAAGAATGCTCAGAATTAAAAGCCATTTTTATAAGCATGTATTCTATCTTCTATTTCATGCCTGAAATGCCTAATTAATCCCTGTATAGGCCAAGCTGCTGCATCACCAAGAGCACAAATAGTATGCCCTTCAATTTGCTTAGTAACATCAAACAAGGTATCAATTTCAGAAATTTCTGCATCACCTTCGACCATTCGGCACATAACTCTATACAGCCAACCAGTCCCTTCTCTGCATGGTGTGCATTGACCACATGATTCGTGCATATAAAATTTAGAGAGTTTTGCAATTGCTTTGATAAGATCGGTAGATTTATCCATTACAATTACCGCAGCAGTTCCCAATCCTGTTTGCACATCTTTAAGTGCGTCAAAATCCATAAGCACGGTGTCGCAAATTGATTTTGGTATCATAGGAACCGAAGATCCACCAGGTATAACCGCAAGTAGATTATCCCAACCTCCCCTTACGCCACCAGCATGTTTTTCTATTAACTCTTTTAGTGGGATAGACATTGCCTCTTCCACATTACAAGGCTTATTAACATGCCCAGAGATGCAAAATATCTTGGTGCCAGCATTATTAGGACGGCCAATTGAACTAAACCAAGCAGGGCCGCGCCTTAAAATTTCTGGAACCACAGCGATAGTTTCAACGTTGTTAACAGTGGTTGGGCATCCCCATACACCAACTACAGCAGGGAAGCAAGGTGGCTTAAGTCTAGGCATCCCTTTTCTTCCTTCTAAACTATTTAATAAAGCTGTTTCTTCGCCGCATATATATGCGCCCGCACCTCTATGAATGTACACATCAAAGTCATACCCACTTCCACATGCATTTTTACCAATTAGCCCAGCATCGTAGGCTTCATCAATAGCTTTTTGTAGCGCAGCAGCTTCGTTATAGTATTCACCACGTATATAAATATATGCAGCTTTAGCCCGCATTGCAAAGCCTGATAGAAGGCAACCTTCTATCAGCTTATGAGGCTCAGAACGTAGTATATCCCTATCTTTGCAAGTTCCTGGCTCAGATTCATCAGCATTAACTACAAGATAATTTGGCCGTTCTGGAGTAGGTGCCTTAGGCATGAAGGACCATTTCATACCAGCTGAAAATCCAGCTCCTCCTCTACCACGCAGTCCAGAATCTTTAACTTCCTGAATAATTTGATCAGCGCCTTTGGCAAGTAGAGATTTTGTATTATCCCAATCCCCTCTTTTCTTTGCCGCAGCTAAGTCTGCACTTTCAAAACCATATAAATTAGTAAAGATTCTATCTTTAGGGTTTAACATGTACGCCAATCATTAGTTATTCATAATTAATAATTAATACCAACTCTAAAAAACAATTTTTCATGAGCACATATCTTTAAAGCAAACTGTACTTGAGAAAAGCAGCTGGCATATAATACCAAATCTATGCACTTTTATCTAAATTATTTTTTGGATTCAGTGTTAATAGTATTTATACCACATATATATCCTTATACAACTCTTCTTCGCTTGGTTCAGAGCTATTTTGCGCAAAATCTACCGCTTCTTTAACTTGTGCAATAACCCGCTTTTCTATATCTTCTAGATCTTTTTTGCTAGCTAACTTAGAGCCAATTAAGTGTTTCTCTATAGCATCAATTGGATCTCTTTCAGATTTATACTTATCAACCTCTTCTTTAGCACGATATTTAGCTGGATCAGACATTGAATGCCCACGGTATCTGTATGTTTCAATTTCAATTAGCAATGGCCCTTTCCCACTTTTTATATGCTCTACAGCTTCTTTGATCCCCAAATACGCTGTTTCAAAATTCATTCCATCAATTTTTTTGCCTTCAATTCCAAAAGAAATTCCTCTTTTATATAATTCAACTTCACCAGAAGATCTTTCAACCGATGTTCCCATAGCATATTTATTATTTTCCACAATATAGAGCACTGGAAGATTCCAGAGTTTCGCCATATTAAATGACTCATAAACTTGGCCTTGGTTAACTGCCCCATCGCCAAAATAAGTAACGCATATATTATTCTGTTTTCTATACTTATATGCAAATGCAATACCAGTTCCTATAGGTACTTGTGCTGCAACAATCCCATGACCACCATAAAAGTTCTTTTCTAAATCGAACATATGCATAGATCCACCCTTGCCTTTAGAGCATCCAGTTTCTCTACCTAGCAATTCAGCCATAACAATTTTAGGATCACTACCAATTGCAAGCATTTGACCATGATCACGATAACTTGTGATTACAGAATCTTTTTCCTCTAATGCTAGCTGTACTCCAACTGCTACCGCTTCTTGCCCTATGTATAAATGACAAAAACCGCCAATTTGCCCCATGCCATAAAGCTGACCAGCTTTCTCCTCGAAACGCCTGATTAAAAGCATTCTTTCATAAGCATCTAAAAGTAGAGCTTTATTATTTAGAATTTCCTGCTTCGTTTGCATTTTAACCATTATTTAAACCCTTATTCACCGCCACCAAGTTGGTGAACATATATAACTAATTGCTTAATTGTAGAATCATCTAGGCGGTCTTTCCAAGCTGGCATAACCCCTTGCCTGCCATTGTAAATAACATCTCTTACAGTTTCTCTATCTCCACCATATAACCAAATAGGGGCGTTTAACCTTGGAGCACCAAACTCTCTGCCACCTTCACCATTTACCCCATGGCAAGAAGCGCAGTTGGCTTGATAGAGCTTATTAGCTTCATCTGAACCCTTTTGCCCATTGTGTAGACCTATAACAAAATCTACTAGCATGTCTATTTGGGTATTATTTAGAATACCATCTTTTCCAAACGCAGCCATTTGAGACTGTCTAGTTTCATCATCATTAGAACGAATACCATGCTTTAAAGTAGTATAAATATCATCTGGTTTACCACCCCAAAGCCACATACCAGCTGCTAAGTTAGGGTATCCTGGTTGTCCGCCACCACCAGCACCATGGCATACAGCACAGTTGTTGTTGAATGCAGAACGTCCGCCAGCTATAGCAAATTTTAATAACTTAGGATCTTTTAAAATATCTTCAAAACTAGCTTTATTAAAATCAGCTAAGTATTGCTCCTGTAATGTTTTTATTTCCGCTAAATCCCTCTCTACCTCTTTGTATTGAGACCAAGAAAGGAATCCATCATTTTGTTGAGATGGGAAAGATGGATAAAATATCCAATATCCCAAACTAAAAAATAGCATGAGATAAAATACAATTCGTAGCCAAAATGGATCGGGGTTATCATATTCCTGAATTCCATCCCACTCATGACCAGTAGTTTTAGGCTCATTAGCTTTTGTAGATGTATTTTTGCTTAGCTCTTTTTTTTCTTGCACCATATCTATCAATGCCAACTATTAATTTTTATTAAAGGTATCCGAAACATCTTTAAGGTTCCGCTTTTGAGGGGTGTTTTCAATAGGAATTCTTCCATATTCATCATACCTCTCTTTTGCCCCAGGCCTAAATAACCAGTAAATCATTAGGAGACTAGCAAAAAACAACATAACCAATGTAATAATTTTTATTAAAGCCATTTACCAATCCCTACCACGATTAGTTTTTAAGTCTACTTTATTGCCAAGAGCCTGCATATACGCAATTAATGCATCCATTTCGGTTATTCCTTCAGATCTTGCATTAAATTTACGTATTGTTGTTTTCGGATATCTTTTTAAAAAGCTATCTATTTCTTCTTGTCCTGTAGCCATAGAGAGCTGAATTTTTATATCTTTCTCAAATTCTTCTATATCTTGCTCAGAATAAGGAACACCTAAAAACCTTAATACTTTTAAACGTTTTTGCATATCTGAGAGATCCAACTTAGCATCAGCTAAAAACTTATAATTTGGCATTATGGATTCTGGAACCACCGACCTTGGGGCAATCATATGTTGTACGTGCCATTCATCTGAATATTTGCCCCCTACTCTTGCAAGGTCAGGCCCTGTGCGCTTTGATCCCCATAAGAATGGATGATCATACATGCTTTCTGCTGCTAATGAATAATGTCCATATCGCTCTACTTCATCACGTAATGCTCTAATTTGCTGACTATGGCACCCATAACAGCCTTCGCGTTTATAAATTTCCATTCCTGCTAGTTCAAGCGGTGTATGCGGCCTCATACCTTCGACCTTTTCTATTGCCACCTCTTTGATGAAAAGAGGAAAAATTTCTACAATAGCGCCTATTGAGGAAACTATTACCATGAAAACTAATAGCAAAAATAAATTCTTTTCTAATTTATGATGTTCATTACACATTATGACCTCACCCTATTGCTACTTGATCTTGAAGAGCTTCTGGCTTTGCGCTCTTAACTCCAGGGGAGCATATGGTTTTATAAGCGTTATAAATCATAATGCCCATTCCAGCTAAGAAAAACGCACCTCCAATAGCTCTAATTGCATAAAGGGGCTTCAAGGAAGCAACTATTTCAATAAATGAATATTTTAAGAAACCCATTTCATCATAGCTACGCCACATAAGACCTTGCATGATTCCAGCAGCCCACATGGAAGTTACATATAGCACAATCCCGATGCATGCAAGCCACAAATGCCAATTAATAAGACGCATAGAGTACATTTCTTCTTTATGCCATAGTTTAGGGATCAGATAGTATAAAGCGCCAAAACTAATAAATGCTACCCAACCTAATGCACCTGAATGCACATGGCTTATTGTCCACTCTGTGTAGTGACTAAGTGCATTAACAGATTTTATCGCCATGACTGGCCCTTCAAAAGTAGCCATTCCATAAAATGCTAGAGCTATCACCATAAATCTTAATATAGGATCTTCTCGCAATTTATGCCAAGCTCCAGAAAGCGTCATCATACCGTTTATCATTCCGCCCCAAGAAGGTATCCATAACATCAATGACATTGTCATACCCAAAGTTTGAGTCCAATCTGGCAAAGCTGTATAGTGTAAGTGATGAGCACCAGCCCAGATATAAAGGAATACTAATCCCCAAAAATGCAGAATTGAAAGGCGATAAGAATACACAGGGCGGTTAGCACGCTTTGGAATAAAATAATAAGCAATTCCTAAGAACCCCGCTGTTAAGAAGAACCCAACTGCATTATGGCCATACCACCACTGAATCATCGCAGATTGCACACCAGAAAATACGTGCACACTAGTAGTCCACGAAATAGGGATAGATATATTATTACCTACATATAGAATAGCAACTACAACTAAGAAAGAGAGATAAAACCAGTTTGCAACATAAATATGCGGCTCTGTGCGCCTGATGATAGTTTTTAAATATACAAACAGGTAAGAAACCCAAATTATTACTAACAAGTAGTTGGCATACCATTCGCCTTCAGCATATTCCCTGCTTTGAGTAATTCCTTGCATGTATCCATAAACTACTATTACCAGGAATATCTGATACCCCCAGAAGATAGATTTTAAAAACCAGTCACTACCAAATAATCTAACACCGCAAGTTCTTTGTACAACATAAGCTGAAGTAGCAAACAAAACATTTCCCCCAAAAGCAAAGATAACTCCATTAGTGTGCACAGGGCGCAGCCTTCCAAAATTAGACCAAGCGGCATCAAAAGCGAATTCCGGATATGTAAGTTGAATAGCTAAGATAAGGCCAAAAAGCATACCAACAAAGCCCCAAAACAATGCGGCTAGGGTATAAAGTTTGACAATATCATCATTGTATCTTACGGCTTTTGGAGAGTTCATTAAAATCCCATTACTTAATTGGCACGACAGAAGTTATCATAAAATAATAACAATTCCAGAAAGAACTTCAAGGACAAGTATAAATTTTAATGATGTTAAATAACAAAAACTTTAAAAGCCACCTCTTCATCAAACTACTTTACACTTTTATTTAAATACTTATAATACAGTATTTAAATATTTGTTAAAAGATGAGCTTTAATGCTCTATTTATTTTGAGATTTGGTATAAAAAGTTACTTACCAAATAGTGCATAATATAAAACATAGAACCAGCCAAAGAATCCATGGACAATTGCCCAAATTATTGATCTATGCTTATTGAAAGATATGGCAATCGCCAAAGCTGTGCCAAATGAAATGCCATAGCCAGTTATATATATGAAGTCACCTATGCAGTCACATGAACCTATGCCGTTAACATTAATAATATCCATTTTACCCTCCTTATACATATTAATTACACCGCACCTTAAAAGTAGCATTTTAAATGCATAAAAACCAGTAAAATTGGGGAATATTTTTGCGCCTTTTGTTTAAGCTTTAGCTATAAACCATTTGCTTTAAGCTGTCTCAGTATATCTGGTAATTTTTTAAGCGCAGCGTTCTTGCCTCTTTCATACATTATCTGGTTAGCATGATCATCAAAAGTTCCATACTCGTGTAAATTAGGATGAATCACCACATCTGCGCCCATAGATTGCATCCGAGACATTGTGTAATAGGAAATTGTCATAGACTTGGATACTATATCAGCCATACTTTCTGGCATCAACCCTATGCCATTAGTGGAAATATCGACTGCAATAATTACTTTTGGATTATATTTTTTTGCAGTGCGTACAGGAACAGCTTCTATAATACCACCATCAACTAAAATTCTTCCATATGCTAATACAGGGCTAAAAAATGGAGGAATAGCAGAAGAGGCATGCACTCCAAGAGCCACTGGACCACTTTCAAAAAGGTAAGGCTGCTCTCTTTCAATATCGGCTGCCACTGCAATAAATGGAATTTTAAGATCTTCTATGTTATTGGTTATCATATTACTAATAAGAAATTCCTCAAGATAACAACCACTTACCGGCCCTTTTATGTCAGTAAAAAATGTTAAAGAATTGCTGAGGGAAATATCTAATAGGTCCCATTTTCTAAGATTAATTAGTTGTTGATATAGAAGATCATGATCAACGTAATCTGCATACATTGCTCCTACCACACTGCCAGCGCTAGTGCCAACTATTAGGTCAATGGGTATTTTGTGATCTTCTAAAACTTTGATAACTCCAAGGTGGGCTATACCTCTGCTACCACCTCCGCCCAAAACTAGCGCAACATTTACATTCTCTATTTTTCGTGCAGGAGGCGGCGCTTCAGGAATATTATATAAAATTTTTGGTTCGCTTGCACAAGATGTCATCATAATAATTACCGAAATTAAAAAAAATGATTTTATTTTCATGAGTGTGAATTTATTGTTCAAATAATACCAAATATCAAAATAAATAGAGCATTAAAGTTCATCTTTTAGCAAATTTGCTTGGTAAAAAATTGATGAATATGTAAAATATTCAACTGCTTTTTCCCTTCGCACTTTGCCAAAATCTGGTTTTACTACCTCAATTTATTTTGAGATTTAGCATTAGTGCAATTAAATCATTAATTATTATTTTTAGGAAGTAGCAAAAGAAAATTTAAAAATATATAATATTATTGAAAGACTTAATGTTATGCAGTATAATGCGAAAAAAATGTTTTTAGTTATATGAAAGAGAAAATTTTATTAGGTGAGACTTTTCAAGGTATTCAAGGTGATGTAGATTTTATACCTTTAAAGCAATATACCACATGTTGCGCAAATGGAGTAAAACCCATTTTATCTCCAACTAAAAAAAAGCCTACCATATCATCTAAAACTAAAGCAAGTATTCCTTACGTCTTTTATTATGCACCCTTTACTATAAAATTTAATGATTTTGAAAAATTTATTTTACCTGAAGATTGTAAAGGTACTAAGGATAGATCCATTATATTCATTCCAATACTCCTTAGTGATGATACATACAGAGCTCTTATTATAATGCCAGCTTTTGGAGAACAAAAAGCAGCACAAGCTTATTATTATAACCCAATAAATAATATTAAGTGTGAAGATGCCATTACTAAATGGGTAGAAGAACAATATGGCAAGATTGAAATAATTAGTCGCATAACACAATGCACTAACCAAGAAGGAAAAGAAGGAAAAGATGGGAAAGATGGGAAAGATAAAGTTATTGATTTAGCAAAAACTCTTGCAAAATCAGCTGCTGGAGAAGAGGGAGTCAAAGAAAGTGAAACAAATGGTACCGTACCACTTGATACCAAAACCAAAAGACAATTAAATTTTGAATTACAAGAAACTGTATACTTACTAGCATTTATAGGTGTCTCCATAGCTTTGCTTTATCTTTTAAATAAGGTAGGAAAACCTCACAGTCTCACTCCCATGGTATCAAGCTGCATGCCTAAAGACCGCTTTGGCGAGGTTCTAGAAGGTTTAAGGCTTGGTAATTTATTACCTGAAGCGCGTACTTGCATGGTGAGATAGCTTAGCCTATAGTTTTATGCCAAATGCTAGGTAGTTGCTTATGTGTAGCGTTAGTGTCGGGGAGTATACTCATAACTGTTGAAAGTGCTAAGAAATATAAAAGCCATAAAAAGAGAGAGTATTTTAATTTAATAAAAAGCAATAATGCAAACAACGGGTTGCCGTTGTTATGGATGGACTATCGGTTGTTACGCTTACAGCACTTTCAACAGTTATGGTATACTGAGACGCTCCAATTTTTCAAATTAACGGAGTATATCCATAAGTTCTTGCAGTTTAGTACTGGCAGAGCCAATTAAAAACCCCTTTACATGGCTAATAGCCGACAATTGAGCGATATTTTCAGCATTAACTGAGCCTCCATATATAATACCCATAGGATTTACTTTATCTGATATAATCTTGGCAACTGATTTTATTTCTTCATTTGTAGGAACCTTGCCAGTACCAATAGCCCAAATTGGTTCGTAAGCAACGAGCACCTTACTCCAGTCTATTTCAAAACCAATTTCATCCAATTGCATAGATATTACTTCTTTAGTTTCCTTGGCTTTATAACTTATTATGTCTTCTCCTAAACATAAAATTGGAGTTATCCCTATTTCTAATAAGCTCTTAATTTTATCATGAATTTCTTGAGCTGTTTCATGAGCATATATTCTGCGTTCTGAATGCCCTACGATCGCATACTCACATCCCAACTCTTTTAATTGAGAAGCGCTAACCCCACCAGTAAAAGCTGGAAGATTTCTATTCGCACAATCTTGAGCTCCAAGCTTTACTTTACTGTTGTATATAGCTTCCTTAACTAGGGATAAATATGGATATGAAGGACAAATAACTAACTCACTATCAAATGCAAGTTTCGCAATCTCCTGTGCTAATTTTGCGCTTTCATTAATACCAAGCGCCATCTTCCAATTTGCAATTATTAATTTCTTCATTTTTCACCAAGAGTTAAATATTTGCTAATCAACATGTATTGATCAACCGGCAAACGTTTGCATTCGAACTCTAGTTTCACCAAATCTTGCATCATTGCAAGTACCTTTTGTTGATTTAGTACCTTACATACACGAATTAAATTATCCTTTTGCTTAAAGAACACTGGAGGCGCAAGTTTAAGCACAGCCGAATCAATGCTTAAGCCTGATTCTTTATGAGCCAGCACCTCTAGCACTCTGGACAAATATCGTTGCAAGACGCGTAAAATTAGCATAAAGCTAGTATCTGTGTTTATAGCCCTTTGTAACACTTTAAGTATTTGGGGCTTTTGCCCTAAAGCAAAATATAAACACAAGTCATCAAGTGCGGCCTCCTGAGAATCTGAAATAACATCCTGCACATCAGAAACGGTTATTTGTTCACCAGCTTTATAAGTAATTAATTTCTCCAATTCCGATGCAATCACCAGTTTGTTTGCGGGCAAAACTTGTGAAAGAATAGAAGTAACAGCAGCATCGAACCTAGCACCCCTCTCCTGCAAGAATGTGCGCACATATATTTCTATTTGGCGTTGATCATCTTTATAGCAAGCTATACTCAAGGCTTTTTCGGAATTCTCTGCAAGTTTACGCAAATTGGAGGTGGGTCTTAACTCCCCAGCTTTTAATATCAATTTGCCGCTAAAGCTAGACTTTTGCAAAAACTCTAGCATTTGTTTAGGTAGAGTTTGTGGGCAATTTTCAATTATTAAAATTGTTCCATCACCAAAGAGGGAAACACTGTTAAGCTTTGTTGAAAGCGCCGAAAGGTCATCTTTTATTTCTTTAAAATCTATTTTGCTGATTTCTGAATTAGAGCTTTTGGCAAATTCTTTGGCAATTCTTGCAGCATTTATATCTATGCCTCCCTCATCTGGGCCATAAACAAGTGCAAATAATAAAGCGCCTATACCATTGCTCTTAATCCATGAGTCTAATTGATTACCATTTATTTTCATGGCTAACTTCCACCTGATACAATCCTTGTTTTATACTTCACAAAATATCATATTAGAATTTAAATCGCGATGAATAAATCAATCATTTTTTCAGCAAGAAAATGGCTGGGCACCCCTTTTAAGCATCAAGGAAGATTAATCGGCGTAGGATGCGACTGCCTAGGCTTGATTATGGGCGTAGCAAAAGAATGTAATTTAAAAACATTAACTGACCAGCCGCTTATAAATTTAGATAGAACTAATTATCATATAATAGCAGATGGGAAAAGCTTAGAGCAAATCTTAAGCACAAATTTAACTAAACTACATGCTTTAGAATTAGGGGCGTTAGTTTTAATGGAATTTGATAGCAACCCATCGCATTTAGCTATTGTTAGCGACAATGAATATGATTCATTTAACATAATCCATGCTGACATGAGAAGTTCCATGGTTGTAGAACACATTCTAAATGAAGATTATCTAAAAAGAATCAAGCAAATATATAAATTGATATAAGGGGATAGACATGGCATCTATTGTATTAAGCTCTGTTGGAGCAGCAGCTGGCAGTGTTATCGGTGGGGCTATAGGGTCTGCCGCCGGTCAATTAATTGGAGCAACTGCCGGTAGGTTTATCGACAATAAACTATTTGGCAATTCACTTAATGGTCATTCAAGTGGCCCAAGACTTAAAGATCTCTCCATCCAAACTGCATCATATGGTGTTACAATACCAATTTTGTTTGGAGTTATACGCACTGCAGGTAATATAATTTGGGCTAGACCGCTCAAAGAAAAAGCTACTAATATTGTTCGAAAAGCTGGTGGCAAAGGTGCACGTATACGCCATACTCATACTGAATATTCTTATTTCGCATCATTTGCTATATCTATTTGCGAAGGTGAAATAGATGAAATACTTCGCATTTATGCAGGAAACGAGCAGATAAATTTATCTTCTTATACAATTCGTATTTATAAAGGCAGCGAAAGTCAAATGCCCGACCCACTTATAGAAAGTTTCGAAGGAGCCGGTAAAACACCTGCTTTTAGAGGGCAAGCGTATGTAGTATTTGAAGACTTGCCCTTAGCGGAATTTGGCAATCAGATCCCCAATTTTAATTTTGAGGTGCGAAAAAGGGTTTCATCTCAAGCTGAAGATACACCAGACAAATTGATAAAATCTATAGTTATGATACCAGGCGGAGGCGAATATGTTTATGATACCGTAACCCAGTTTAAGTCAATTGGGTCTTTTGCCAAAAATAAGTGGTGCCAGCTTGGTAAATCTATAAGCTTAAATCATAATACCAATTCAGGTAAAACAAATGCCATGCTCGCCTTAGATCAACTAAAAAGCGGGCTGCCAAATGTTGAATGGGTTTCGGTAGTAGTAAATTGGTTTGGCACCTCACTCGACATAAAAGACTGCCAAGTTCTCCCAGGCGTTGAGTATAATGACTCCTCCACTCAGAATTCGCCTGATACATGGTCAGTAGCTGGATTCAGCCGCCAAAATGCACATCAAATAAGCCTCACTAATAACAGGCCTAACTATGGGGGCACCATTAATGATTCCAGCATCATTAGATTTATTGAAGAGTTAAAATCACGTGGATATAAGGTGGCTCTTTATCCTATGATATTTATGGACTTACCCAATAAACCTTGGCGTGGCGAACTGGCAGGCTCACCTGAAGATGTAGAGGCTTTTTTTGCTAGGTATAATAAATTTATAACCCATTATTGCGGGTTGTTACATGGCAAAATAGATGCGCTAATAATTGGGTCAGAATTCAAAAAACTAACTTCTATTCAATCAACAACCAATTTGTTTCCAGCAGTGCATGAATTGGTAAAGTTAGCTAAAATTTGCAAGAGTATTGTGGGCTCCCAAACTATTTTAACTTATGCTGCGGATTGGAGTGAATATCACCACGCACCTGGTGGGTGGTATCATATGGACCCTCTATGGTCCAGCCCAGATTTAGATGTAATTGGTATAGATGCATACTTCCCCTTATCTAATTCTCGCAATTCTATATACGATATTAATGCAATTAAACATGGCTGGGAATCTGGCGAAGGGTATGATTTTTATTATGAAGATGAAAAATGTACTATACCTAAACCACTCGCCGCTCCATATGCTTGGAAAAATCTAAGATGGTGGTGGGAAAACGAACATATTAACCCAGACGGCACTAAAACTTGCTGGGTACCAAAATCTAAGAAAATATGGTTTACTGAGTATGGATTTCCTTCGATAGATTGCTGTACGAACGAGCCAAATGTGTTTTATGACCCATGTGCTGCCGTTGCAAATTATCCCAGGCATTCACAAGGCACGATAGATTTTAAAGCGCAGATGAGTGCAATTATTGCAACTGAACTTCAGTGGCAAAATTCAGATATGATTGAAAACAAATTTCTCTGGTGTTGGGATGCTAGACCCTATCCTTATTGGCCGGATCTTTGTAGAATATGGTCCGATGGCGGATCTTGGCAAAAGGGGCATTGGGTTCAAGGAAAAATTGGCAACTCAACACTTGCAGGAGTTTTAGAAGAGCTAGCGGCAAAAGCTGGCATTTGTAAAGATATGACCTCATGCAGTATAATCCATGAAAGCATGGCAGGGCTCATATTAGATTCACAAACTTCTATCAAAAATATTATCCAAATTCTGCAGAAAGCTTACCAGTTTGATACTGTAGAGAAAAATGGCAAAGTACACTTTTGCCACTCCACGATTCATAATGCGGTCGATATCTCATACCAAGACCTAGCAAAAGTTAGTAATCTGCCAACCATTTCTATTACCAGAACTCAAGAAATGGAGATGCCATATAAGGTTGATGTTAATTACATGGATATCAATACAAATTACCGAATTTCCAACCGCCATGCTCAGCACATAAATACCGTAAGCAAACAGGTATTTTGCTTAGACTTACCACTTGCGCTCGACCAAGATGGTGCCAAACTTATTGCTGAAAACTGTATCCATAATTTTTGGATAAGTCGTAATAAATATAGCTTTTTCCTTCCGCCTAAATATTTAGACTTAACTCCAGGCGACATTATAAATATCAGATATAAAAATCAAATCCACTGTATAAAGGCAATCAGCGTGAAAATTGGCAAAAATAATTTAGTGAAAGTGGATGGAGTTTCTTATAAAGAATCTCAAAGATTATTAGATACATCAAATTCGTCGCCCCAAGCGCTTTCAGAATTTATACCTATAAGTGAAACTGACCTTATAATTTTAGATATCCCATATTTGCCAAAATTTAATTTAGATGAAAGCTATATTTTAATGGGCGCTATTACCAAAACTGATAATTGGACTGGAGCAACAGTTTTCACTTCAGGTATTAGCGGTTCGGCCTATGAAGAATTAACTTACCTTGATGCTTTAGCTACAACAGGCTGCACTCTTACTAAGTTACCTCATCACACTTCAGCTTTGATTGATTATGAAAGTAAAGTGATAATAAACCTACAGCATGGCGAGCTATGCTCTGTATCCCCTTATAATATTTCATGCGGGGCAAACCTTTGCCTTATTGGAGACGAATTAATACAGTTTCAAAATGCAAAATTAATTGGTGAAAATCAATATAAAATAAGCACCCTCTATAGAGGTTTGTATTCTACTAATGATAAACTGGGCACGCACGATGAAGGTGATCGCTTCATTTTGATTGATGATGCACTAAAAAAGGTAAATATACCAAGTAATAGCCCTAAACATATGTACATAAAAGCTATAACCAATGGGTTAACTTTAGGAAGCGCCACAGAAATAGAGTTTAATTATCAAAGCAATTGCTTAAGAAATTTCGCACCAGCTAGCATATGGCTTTGCGAGAACCAGCTTTCTTGGATAAGACAGAATCGCATTCATACTAATTTATTAGATTATACGGACATACCGTTAGAAGAGCGCCAAGAACAATATTTGGTGAAGCTTATCTTTGATGTAGGCACTAAGGTTTTAAAAACATCAGAGCCTAATATTATGTTAAATGATGAAGATATAAAAGTCATTAAATCCATACAAATTTGTCAGTTAAATAACCTAGGTCTAGAAGGATTTTATAGTTATTTTACAAAATAGCATAGAAAATACCCTACCTCCTTTTAGCGCAGGTATTTATGCATAATTTTTAATTTTAAATCATTAATATTTTCTTAACCTTTAAATTGTATAATAAAAAATATAAGCAATTCCATTTAAAGCATTATGAAAGTTAATTTAGAGAAATTAAAAAAAGACTTTGTAGAGCAAAGATTTGAGATTAACCCCGAGCTCAAAACCCAAATTCTTTCAAATTTTTATAAGGAACATAATTGCACAGTGCAGCAACCAGCGTACCTTTCAGCAAAAAAGCTAGAACTTTCCCAAACGCTTACTCAAGAAGAATTAGAAAAACTAAATCTTACTAATGAAGAGTTAGAAAGACTGAAGCTCGCTAAAGAAGAGCTAAGAGAGATAAAGCTTGCTAATGAAGAGAACAAAAAGCAAGCCCTTGAGCAGATGGAAGCTATTTGTGCAAAGATGAAAGAATTTGGCTTTACTAAATTTCCTGATCTTATCAATAAATTCGCAGGTGAACAAGAATATGTTGCAAACCAAATAAAAGATACTACTGAGTCAATTTTCTTCGTTTTTTTAAGCAAATCCGATACTGACCGAAAAAAACTTGCGGTTAAATATGCAGATAGAAATTTTATGTGCGGACCTGGCACATTAACTAATTTGCAAAAGATTTTGCAGGAAATTACCCTGGGCGAGCAAGGCATTACATCATATTTAGCTTTACAAAAAAGGCAGGTTATTGAGCAAATTATTATTGAAATGATTAAAACCAATCACTTTCAAACTAATGTGATTGCAAGAGAATGGGGTGGGCATGAGGTGCATAATATTCCATCAATGGTCAATTTAATTGCTGATGAATTTGGATTGCAAAAAAAGACTAAAGATGAAGACCAATTCATGTTTGGCTTTAAAGAAATAAGTAATGACATGGAAGAATATGACCGTAAGGTCGCGGAAAAATTTAATTTGGATTTAACACGGGATATACAAAAACTCACTGCGAAGTTAAACCAAGAACTTCAAAATCCTGAAGTTTTCGATGCTTTGCTTAATATGGTTGTAGAGTTAATGATCACTAACCTCCCGTTTTTTGGTGAAGATTTTAATAAAATAACTCAAGATCGAAATACAATTCAAGAACAAATTTTAGAAATATTTGAAAACTTTGGCCTAGGGGAAATCTCATTCTTAAAAGATGAATTTCACCACCAAGCGATTATAACGGTGAAGGATTATGAGTCTCAAAATTACAAACGCAATGCTTTTGAGACCTTGAAAGCTGCGAGCATTATTTATTTCAATGAACAAGAAGTAATACAAGCAGAAAATATAGATTTACTCAAACTTAAAGTAGAATTGGAAAATGAGCTTGACGAAGATGCTTGTAATCAACAAGTAAGCTTGAATACTTTGCAAAAATTTCAGGATATAGGACAATTAAAGCCCACAATACAGAGCTTAATAGAGAATAATCTAAAAGTTCAAAAAGAAGGTGCAAATTCAATGCTGGCGATTGAGTATGCGGTTTCTAATAATATATTTAATCAAGAAGAAATACTAGATCTTTTGATGAGTAGGAATTTAGAAGAAGATGAATTTAAAGTTATATCTCGGTGGGTACAAGAAGGCAAAATATCGATAGAGAACCGTAAGGAGTTCTTCTTGATAAACGCAATACATTTTGGTGATGTTGCATTAATAAGCAAACTAATAGATTTAGGTATAAACCTAAGCTCCCACCTCACAAATGGTAAGTTGCCAATTTCAATAGCTGTTGATGCTAAACAAAAAGATGTTTTAGATTTATTAATAAAGAATGGATGCGATATTAATCAAGTATTTCAAAATGGCAAAACCTTGCTTTTCGAGGCTGTAACCTCTAAAAATCTTGCAGCTATAGAGCTACTAATTAAAAAAGGGGCAGATGTTAATCAGAAGTTCACACACGATGAAACGTTATTATTCGAAGCAATAAGACAAGAATCTCTAGAAGTAGTTGAAATACTTGTTAAAAATGGCGCAGATGTTAATGCTAAAAATAATTTGGATCTTATATATTATTTCAATACACCTTTAGAAAAAGTGCTTTCTCTAATTAGAGAAGCTGAATATCAAAATCAGCAAGAAGCTGTAAGCCGTAATCTTAAAATTATGGAGGTTCTTTTGGCAAATAAAGCTGATTATAAATCTAGCCATATTGCTCAAATAATTATTAATTTAGATATTAAGGTATCATCCAAGATATTAGAGCTAATTAATGATCCTATTTATTTTCTGAGTTTTATAACAGACCCTAAAACTTACCCGAATTATTTCGAGGCAAATCCCTTGGCTGCACAACTGATTTTGCAGCAGGCTGAAGAATATGAGAAATCATTACCTGAAGATGCCGAAGAGCGCAGAGCCTTAAACGGTTTAAAACAACTAACTTTAGAAAAACAATTTTTTAGTGCTATTAAAAAAAATGATTTGGAGCTTATTAAAAAGCTACTTGAAAGCGGTGTTGATATAAATTGCAAAAATTATTTCGGCGAAACACCTTTAATAGCTTTAATACCAAAGTTTAACGAAGAAATTTTTGAGTTTTTATTAGAAAACGGCGCAGATATCAACGCTAAATCCCACAATGGAGAAACTGCTTTTCATAAAGCATTAAGTAAATATGACCCAGAAATTGTGAATAAAATATTAGCCAAAAAACCTGAGATTGATTTGCATGGATTTGTAAATCACAGATCAATTTTAGAGTATGCTCTAAAATATGGGAATTATGAAATAGCGAAATTTTTATTAAGTCAGGGAGCTAATATATTTGGCGAAGAAAAAGGAGTAGATTATTCGCTTTTATATGCAATTGAACAAGGATATATAGATATTGTTCAAGAGCTGCTAGATAAAGGCGCTAATGTTAACTCCCTTTACAGTGTAGTAGATGCATCAGGGATTCATGATAAGGAGCGTAAAACTTCAGCTTTATATAGAGCTTTAAGCTTAGTTTCAAAAGGTTATATTAAAGAAAGTAATGGGTATTTTGCAAAGCGAGATACATATAAAAAAATAGCTCGGCTATTATTGGAAAAGGGAGCTGATATAAATAATAATATTGATAGATATTCATGGAATACTTTAACTGTAGCTTGTGCAACAAAAGATGAGATAATAATTGATGCTGTATTAGCTAAGATAGATTATTATGACCATGATAAAGTTTTAGTGCGTGGCCATGAGACTCACCCATTAATTAGTCTTTTGCATTGGAATAAAAAATATTTCAAACAATTATTAGCAAAAGATGGGGACATAAATTGTACAATCAATTCTCATCTTTCTAAATATAGTCTCTTATATTTTGCAGAAACCCCCGATGATGTGAAGTTTTTGCTGGAAAATGGAGCTAGCATAACTCCAGATGAACTACATGACGTCTACCCTTTAAATAAATTTCTTCGAGACAAAAAATATGAGCAAGCTTTCTTGCTTCTACAGCATGGAGCTAATGTCAATTATTGTCAAAGCGATAAAGGCAAACTTCCTCCCATCATTACAATGCTTAAATCTGAGGCATTCAATCAGGATTCAAAACCCTTTTTGATCACTTTATTTTTAACAGGTGCTAACCTAAGTTATAAGACCAATGACTTTAAAGGTATATTAGATTATTTTAGCATGTTAGAGCAAGCGCGTGGGGTTTTACTCTCTGAAATTCAGGCCATGAAAGACACAGCAGAAAAGCTTATAAAATTAGAAAATAGAATAAATGAAAAATTGCTCAACCCTCTTGAGAAAGAATTAACTGGTGAAAATAACGAAAAAATTATTGCAAATTGCTCAAGATATTTGAAAGAATGTTTCAGAAGCAAGGAGGATTCTGAATTTAGGGCGCATCATCTTTTAAAAGCAAATGCAAAAAATTCTACACTGCCATTAAAACTATATTGTGTAGAAGAATTTTTTCAAAAGGTTGAAAAACAAATACAGGCTAATAATTCTAAAGGAAACTCTATATTTAGCTTTGCTTATCAATATTTTTATGGGCCAGATAATACAGATATATTGATGCTTCAAGAGCAGAAAAATAAATTCTATGAAGAACTTTCTAAGACCCTTCCTTTACAATCCTTAATTTCAGAATCTTATGTTAGCAAGGAGCAAGCAAGGGATATCGGAGTAAATCAAAGGTGAGGATATATCAACTCTTCATTAACGTAGTATACAAAGTGCCTTGCTAAAAAATAATAGTAATTATAATTAAATAAATCGCTATATAATTTACAAAAATAGAATATACGCATTATAAATGTTTGATAATAATATAACAGATTTGGATACATTCATTGAAATTGCTAATAGTGTTAGCAATAAAGCATATGAAGAACAAGGCAAAATAACGCCAGAAAAAGGAAGAGAGAAGATTATTTCTTTCCTTAAACATAATTGTAATTCTGAATTCACTTTGCGCAATCTTAGCTCGCAAGAAGAAACAAAAGAAAGCATACTACAGAAGATTAACAAATACCTTACAACAAAACTCGAGGGAAATGGACTAGAGATATTATTGGAAAATATATTATTGGAAAATTTTTTGTTCATGCAAAAATTTCATAATGATTTCGAACCCTATAATTTTAAAGTAATCTTTCCTTTTGATTTCAAACTCGCAATCAAATTATTTCTTTTGCACAATTATGATCAACCGCATGTTATCCAAAATTTTGTAGATGCCTTTATACCAGGTGCAGACGTAGAATAAGTTTTGTTTCTAATTTTATATTCTAATGTATACGGATATGAAATTAAAGTAGATAAAATGAAATCGCAGTTGACCTCACATAAGCTAATCAGCCCTCTACTAAAGGATACATTAACTCTCCCTGAGTTTTTTACTCCCAAACTTTTTTGATGGAATCTCCTATACAGCTAGGTGCATATTTTTGGAAGTATTACTTCTTAATGGCATTAAGGTTCCAGATAAGATAAGTGATGATGTTGCTAGCGAATTTTGCAAATGGAAGCTTAATAAATATAGAGAGGATATAACTGAAGACGAAGCTTTAGAATATTATGAACTGATTAACAGCAAGGGATTTATTATTTCTCAAAAACCTCCAACTAACTTTTTCGATAAGATCTTAACCCCACCATATATTTACCAAATCAATATACCTTTATACTCTCACCTAGAAAATTACTTTTCTGAGCGTATCTATACAAAGTATGGAGCATATTTTGTACATGCATGCAAAACGCTGATGTATATAGAGCCCTTTTATGCTTTTGGGTTAATAAAAAAAGATCTTTCTTTATTTGCAGGTTATCCTATAAAAAAGCTTTTATGCGGTCAGACTATTACCTTAATATGCTCTTAGATAATTATAAAAATTTAACATCACTTTCCCTAAGTTCTCTCAACCAATTCATACACACACTTAAAGCCCCCTATGAGAAGAAAAAACCTTTATTCGGAGAATGCGAACTACTTTCTTATGAAGAAATTTCTTTTGCTATTAAATTACATAATTCTCCTTTTCTATTTCAAATTGATGATAATAATGCTGGGGTGAATATAGTTAGCTTGCAAGACTTTGAACACTTATTCTATAGCTTACTGCATTCCCACATAGCAGGATTAATTGATTTAAGTAATTATCAAGAGTCAAAATTACTTCAACTTGTATATGTCCAAACAAAATTGTTAACAATGGATTTATCTCAATTCTTCGAAGATTTGGAAATTTACTCCAAAACCCAAAATGAAGCCTTAAAAAATTATATAAATATATTTTTAAAGTTTAAAGGTCGGGGATTCAAGGAGGCCCTTGAAAAATTACCACCTCGAGATGATCTGTTATACCTTCTTATTAAAGGAGGAATTATTGATGAAAAAGAAAATTTAAAAACAGCTATATCATCATATAAACCTGCAGATAATATTATTTTTAAATTAATGAAAAATGATCCCACAACTATCTCAGGAGAATTTTTAAGCGATCTAAAAGAAGTTTACAAAGATAACCTCAGGCACTTTTATAGAATTATAAATTATAAACCTAGAGATGCGGATACAATAGTCATAAGAACTATGAAAGAATTTGGAGCTATAAAAACCCCCGAGTACTCCTTATCAGATCGTTACACTTATCTACTGGCCGCTATAAGTTGTTATGCAAATTATTCGCTTGTTACCCTAAATCATGTCTTTATATTCCCTGCTTTAGGAGCATCTTCTTTTTCACAACTATATAGAGCCTATATTAATTACTTCCCGGATACTTATGTTTGGTTTGAGAAATATCATCATGATATGTATGGATCCCTTTATGCCCTTAGCAGATTTTTTTCAGGGGCGCTAATGCTGTTTCATCTTCTTAGCCAAGTATCATTTTTTCTTATCCAATTAGTATTTTCAGAGCCTCTTAGCCAATCACCATTTTCAGAGCTTCTAAACCCCATTCCTACAATTATACCAACCTTGGTATTACCATGCTTATTACAAACTGATATATTATACAGAATAGCAGAATTCACTGGCACAGAAGTAATGTATTACAAAGTTTCTGAATTCGCTCAATCATGCTTTGATAGATTTCTAAATTCGGGAAGAAGTTTTGTAGATCTATGCTCTTCGCAAATTAAAACTTGGCAAGAAGGTATAGACGACAGCAAATTTGAAAAAATGCTAGAAGCAGCAATGGAGAGCGCCGCAAACCTATACTAATAGGTGCGACGCTCCAATTTTTCAAATTAACGGAAGTATAGCATTTCAATCAAGCATCTCTGCGGTGCACACAAATAGCAGCTAAATTTAGTATATCTGACTCTCTAGAATCTATATTCACTATTTGCACAGGGCGCTCTAAGCCACATAAAATAGGACCGATAAGCATCCCCCCGCTCAATTCCTTAAGAAGCTTAGAGGAAATATTAGCGCTATGCAGCCCTGGCATGATAAGCACATTTGCCGGTCCCGATAATCTAGAAAAAGGATATTTGCTAAGCAAAACTTCATTTAAAGCTACATCCGCTTGCATCTCTCCTTCATACTCAAAGTCTATGTCGCTTCGTGAGTTCATTATCTTCACGGCATCGCGCACAAAATCAGCTTTTTCTTTAAGAGGATTCCCAAAATTAGAGAAAGATAAAAACGCCACTCTAGGAGTATGACCCATTTTTCTTGCTTCCGTGGCAGACTGAATTGCTATTTCCACCAATTCTTCCGCCGTAGGAGATTCATTTATTGTGGTATCGGCTATGAATATAGTGCGCTCTTTTATCACCAATACAGATATTCCAAAGATGCGTTTCTTGCCTTCCCGCTTTATAACCTTTCTAACATCATCTAGGACACTTAAATAATGTCTGGAAGAACCGGTTATCATGCCATCACCCTCACCTGCGTTAAGCATAAGCGACGCAAAAATATTACGGTCTCTTTTAACCATTCTTGCACAGTCCCTTTGTAGAAACCCTTTCCTCTGTAAAAGTTGATATAAATCATCAATATATTGCTTGGTATTAGGGTTAATCGCAGCATTATTTATCTCCAACCCTTCCTCACAAGTTCCTAGCAATTGCAGCTTCTTTTTAATAAAATCCACATGCCCAACCAAAATTGGCGTGCCATAACCATTATTACGCCACTGAACTGCCGCTCTGATCATTTGCTCATCATCACCTTCAGCAAAAATCATTCTTTTCGGTTTATGCTTGAGCTCCTCCAAAAACAAATTCATAAGATTATAAGTAGGATTCAATCTAGAAGCTAATTGCTTATGATATACGTCAAAATCAATAATTGGCTTACGTGCAACGCCAGAATCCATCGCAGCTTTCGCAACTGCCTTAGGTACCACATATATTAACCTAGGGTCAAATGGAGTTGGAATAATGTAATTTGCCCCAAACTTTAGTCTCCTTCCCGAATATGCTGCCGAAACCTCATATGGAACATCTTCCTTAGCAAGGCTAGCAATTGCACGAGTTGCAGCAATCTTCATTTTTTCATTAATGGTTTTCGCTTGAACATCAAGCGCTCCTCTAAATATATAAGGGAAACCCATAACATTATTTACTTGATTATCATAATCAGATCTTCCAGTTGCAATTATTGCATCGTCACGTACAGCTAATACCTCATCTGGAGTAATTTCCGGGTCAGGGTTAGCCATAGCAAAAATAATCGGCTTCTCAGCCATAGAGGCAACCATCTCTCCAGTAACCGTGCCTTTAACAGATACCCCTATAAAAACATCCGCCCCAACCATAGCTTCAGCTAAAGTTCTAGCATTGGTTTCTACCGCCTGTTCTTCCTTCCATTTATTCATACCTTCGGTACGCCCTTTATATATCGGGCCCTTGGTATCACACATAATAATGTTCTCTGGCTTAACACCTAGTCCTTTAATTAGGTTCATGCACGCTATGGAAGCAGCCCCTGCCCCACTTGCAACCACTTTTAAATCCTCAAGTTTTTTGCCCTGAATTTCTGCAGCATTGATTAGTGCAGCACCTGTTATAATAGCTGTACCATGTTGATCATCATGAAACACAGGAACATCTAGCAACTTCTTTAATTTATCCTCAATAATAAAACACTCAGGCGCCTTTATATCTTCAAGGTTAATACCACCCCACGTTCTACCTATAAGCTTAACTGCATTAATAAACTCTTCAGGATCTTCAGTAGAAACTTCAACATCAATTGCATCTATATCAGCAAACCTTTTGAACAAGGCAACTTTACCTTCCATAACAGGTTTACTAGCTGCAGCACCTAAATTACCCAATCCCAAAACCGCAGTACCATTGGAAATAACAGCAACAAAATTACCTTTAGCGGTATATAAAAAATCCTTAGAAGGATCTTCGTGAATTTCTAAGCATGGGAATGACACCCCCGGTGAATATGCTAAAGATAAATCTAATTGATTATTAAGAGGTTTAGTAAGATCTATGGCAATTTTCCCTGCTGGGTGCCTAGAATGAAAGTTTAAGCAGTCCTCACGAAAGGAGAAGTTGTTTAGTTTTTTATCTTTTTTCTGAGTCATATTAAGGTTATTGGTTATTTTCCAAGATACTACCATCACATCCTAAATAGAAAATGAAAATCTGCTTAAAGCTACCAAAATTATGTGCTGCACAGCACAAAAGGTTTATCATTACGCCATCAAAGTGCGGGATGATAGACATGTGGTTTTGCATTACTCGCGTGTAGTATGCCATGAAGTGCAAACATAGTTTAATGCACGGTCATATTTGAATAGGTATTTATCACCATCTTCCATTTCGGCATTTAACAATTTTTCCATTCCTTTAAAAGCTGGAATCCATTCTTGCGCCCATTGACCTTTTGCATCCTCACAAATCCCACTATTAATTAGATGCATCATTACTGAAAATGGCGCATCTTTCTGTTGAAGACGGAATACTAACTGATCAAATTCTCCATCAGGAAGTCCTTCTTCCTTGTCACCTTCAATAAAATCTGCAGAATAAGCCCGACCCTTTAAAAGAGAAATATGCTTAGCATCTACCTTTATAACCTCAGCCCACTTCTTCGCTTTTTCTTCCCAATCAGCTTTTTTAAGCGCAGAGTTAACTAATTTCCTTAAATTCTCAATAATTGGGTCGCTTATGTTTACCAACAAACTCTTTATGTTCTCATCTTCACTTTGAGAAAAAGCCTTCATAAACAAATTTGGATATAATTGGTAGATTATCTTTAATCGCCCTTCGAGAGGATTTTCATATTTTGCTGGAGAAGATTACATCCAAGCTCTTGATCTATCAAATCACTATTTACTGCTTGCTGCAAACGATCGATAAACCTTTCAAAAGTTTCTCCCTTTATCTCCCTCACTTTCACAACATTATTCCACAATATATTTTGAGAAGTTATATAACAGAAGGTCAGAAAAAGCTATCCTTATTACGAAAAACAAGCAATATCAACCAAAAAAGCTATTTTCTCACCCTTCCATGAAGAGGATCAGAAAAACATTACTGATGGATCGACTTGTTCGAAAATTCAAAAACCTTATTATCTATATTATCATTAACAATAGGTGCTATAAAGTTTACGGTAACCAAGTCATCGCCATTGTTAACAGCTATAGAAATAAGCTTCATTGGGTTTTTCTGTATTCTTAAAGTTATATAGCGGTTTTGTCTGTCATCTCTTAAGAAAAAACCCAGCTCTATAAAGTTTGATACCAGTTCAAATTTGTTTATCTTTGCCTGCTTAGTAAGCTTAAAGTTTTTTTGCGCCAACAGGCTAATCGCTAACTCATCTTTAGGAAGATAATTAGCTTCATCCAAATCCTCAAGGTAATGCATGATTAAATCTGACTTAAGCAAAACCAATTCTCTATCTGGAGAGCTATATTCTATACGAATGCGGTTAGGCTTTTTTACATACATCATGCCGCCTCGTTTGCCTCCAGATGAATCTGTTTGTACAAACTCAGATTTAATTGTTTTAATAGAAGCTAAATAATCATCAACCAGTTTTATAACCTCTTTTGAAGAATCAGCATGCGCAGGTGCAACGAAATAGATTGAGAAAAGTAACGCAATAATATAGAATTTAATATTCATGGGTATGCCCTTTAAAATGTGATTTAATTTTTATTATCAAGTGCTGAAAAAAACAATAAAAACCATAATTAAAATTTGTGCTGCTGTATCTGCATTTACACTAGTACTATTTTTGGGTTTGGCTATATGGATATACACAGGCCCTCATTCTGTACCATTTTTAGCAAAATATATAGGCAACACTATATCAGATATACTGCCACAAAACATCAATGTTTCTATTAACGATGTTCTAATAAGCTCTAATAATGATTTAGCAATACGCTTAAAGTTGAAAGGCGTTAAAGTTTCGGATGAATCCAGAGGGGATTTTAATACCGACGTAAGCCTAATACTTAACCCCGTAGCTTTATTTCCACAAACACATAGAAATTTACTAAATGTTGAAATTGATGACCCTTCCCTTGTATATAACAAATTTAAACAGGCAACAGGTAATGAACCTATACCAGTTCAACAAATTAATGATTATCTAAATTTACACAAAGAAAAACTATTAAAATTTAGCCTTTCACTTACCAATACTAATTTTGAATTCAATATAAATGGACGCGGCGAAAATGACCGAGAAAAAGCAGCGATCTATATTAACGAAATGATATTAAAACCAACTTTAGTAAATAAAAAGCTGCTTTTCACTGTCTATGGAGATTTCAATATTGGTGGCAAAAACAACATTCTTAAAGCAACTTTGGACACTTCCTCCAACAAGCATTTAAGCTTAAAAGGCACATTTGCCAATCTTTCTAATTTTACTTTAGAAGAACTTGGCATACACATCCCTGAACTTAAGAATGCCAATCTACAACTCGATTTAAATTTTATGGCATTACTACGTGGAAGCCGCTCAGTTGAATATATAGAATTTGAATCGCGCAATTTTAATGGCTGGATTAGAGAAAACGCATTCTTTAATAAAAGCATTAAAATAACAGATTTAAAATTAAAAGGGTATTGCAATGATAATTGCCAACTCATTAATATTGAAAAATTTAATATTGAAGCTGATAAACTAAACATCAAATCTAGCGCCGAATATAAACCAGTATTAGGAGACTCTACTTTAAGCGCAAACTTCCAAATCTCTCCTATAGCAATAGAAATGGTCGATTATTATTGGCCGAAATCTTTAGCTTCTAGAACTAGGGATTGGATATTTTCCCATATTAAAGGTGGCACATTAAAGAGTGCCAAAGGGAATTTAAATTTAAATTTCAAGGAATTATCAAAAAAGAAACTAACCCATAGCAAAATAGACGTAAATTTGGAAGTAGAGAATACCAGCGTTAAATATCTAGAAGATTTGGACCCAGTAACTAATGTTGATAGCACTATACATATAGATTTAGACAACATTAAATTTTTTGTTAAAAAAGGTAATCTCTCAAATACCTTAATTCAAAGCGCGAATGGTTTAGTCCATAATTTGTCTTCAAGCAAAAGCTCTTTAACTGTTGACGCAAAAGTATCTGGTAGCATACAAGATTTAGTCAATCTTTCCTTCAAGCATGCAGAAATAAAAAACAATACATTCAAAAATATAACCGGAACCGCTGTAGCAGATGTTAAAGTGTCTATGCCAATAACAGACGAAGATCTTGAACTTAAGGATATAAAAATCCATGCTAAAGCTCAGCTTTCTGATGCTGGAATTCAAAATGTTTATAAAAACATAGACTTAGATAAAGGTAAATTTAATGTATCATTCGATAATTTTACTGTAGGAATTCAGGGAAATGCTCTTTTAAACAATCGCTTTGATGCAAATATTTCTGGTGGGTATAATCTATTAAAAGATATCAAAGAACTGAAAGTGAAAAGCAGATTGAATTGGGAAATGCTAACAGAATTTGATATAGAAAAGCCAAATTTTGCAAGCAACAACTTTGATCTAACCCTAAGTTACGTGGAAGACCACGGCGTGATTAAATCATACTTAACTGCTGACCTTCGGGATTCCACAATAAACCATGCATTTACAGGCATAAAAAAGAAAATAGGGGAACCTGGATTCTTAAAAATATCTTTAGATACCAAAGCACGTAATTCAGGTTATTATATATCGGATTATTACTTAAGCTTACCAGAGATAACTAGCAAAGGCAGCGGCAGGATTTCAAGCGATTTTTCTATTGAGGAAATAAAATCTTCTCATACTAAATTTGGCCAAGGAGAATTTAAGTTTGATTTACTGAAGGATGCAAATACATATAGATTCTTCGCGACTGGCAGCAGCTTTGACATCAGCAAATTAAGCTTTAATTCTAATTCTGAATCAGGTTCTAGCACCGCTCTAACAAAGCCTGTAAATCTATTTAATTATGATGTGGATATAAAAGTCAGCAAAATGTATATGAAGAAAGGTCAATATATAATAAATCCTATTGCAAAAGCCAAATTTGAAAACAGCACTATCAAAGAACTTAAGATAGCAGGTAATATGGGCGAGAGCGATGTTATGAACTTAAACATCAAATATCCTGTAGTGTCCTTGGTTTCCAACAATGCTGGGAAAGTTGCAAAGTCTTTGGGGGCAACAGGTAAAATTGAAGGTGGAAACTTAAATTTACATGGCAAATTATCAGGCAAAGATTTTGACGGCAAGCTGGAAATCAATGATTATAGAATGCTTAAGACACCATTTATGGCTAACATAATTTCCATCTTTTCTATCACTACAACTTCTTTAGAAGGATTCTCTAATATCTTTACTAACAGAGGAGTTAAGTTTGATAAGTTAAGATGCCCAATAACCTTAAAATCAGGTATAATGCAGACTAACAAATGCTATGCCAAAGGCCCATCACTTACTTTTACAGCAGATGGTTCTATAGATTTTAATAAAGATCAAATCAATATTAAAGGCACAGTTGTTCCTGAAAACATATTAAATTCAGCCATAAGCAACATCCCTTTAATAGGAAACGCCTTTAGCAGCAAAAAAGGAAATTCTCTAATAGGCGCATCCTACACCATAACCGGTACTATTGAAGATCCAAAAACTAGCTCAAATCCTCTTTCTATTTTAGCTCCTGGTGTTTTGCGAGAAGCATTTTGACAATAGAAACCTTGTGATATATTGTTACCGGTATTCAAAGTATTTCAACTAAGTTTAAGGGGTTTTAATGTCTGATATTATTAACGAAATTAAAGAAGAAATTAACCAAGAAAGATTGGAAACCTTCTTTAAAAAATATTTACCATACTTAGTTGGAGCAGCTATAATATTTATCTCAGCCTTTGGTGCTGGATTATGGTACAAACATTACAAAACTAATAAAATTTATCGCGATGGTGGAGAGTATATCTCTGCTATCAATAAAATACGTGCTCAAAATTTGGAAGATGGTATTAAAAAATTTGAAGAAATTAAAGAGCATGATTCAAACTATGCAGCACTTGCTAATTTCAATTTAGCTTCATATGCCATATTTAGCAAAGACCCTGCTAAAGGCTCACAAATTTTATCTGAGATAGTTGCTAATTCATCTTATCATGCAACTTTACGCCACTTAGCAGAAATGCTTAAAATTCAAACTGATCTGGAAGCTAAAATTATAAACAACAAAGAAGCTATAGATGCTTTGGAGTCATACATTAAGAAAAATACTGAATTTAAATTTAGTGCTCAAGAGACGCTTGCCGTGCTTTATCTAAACGAAAATCTTACAGAGAAAGCTTTGGTGCTACTTAATGAACTTACATCTGATCCTAAAGTACCTTCTGGGATTATCGTGCGTTCTAATCATTATAAAGCCCTTATTGTTAACCGCCAGTAAGGATTATATGGCTGAACTATTATAAAAAAGGCAATTTCCTCATGATTTAGTTTTTCTGTTAAAAGTGCCGAAAGATAGAAAACATAAGGGTTTGGGAGCAAAAAAGGTGATAAAACTCATAAGAAAAAGCTATTATTAGGGCATAAAGCTTATGAATCTTTATATTTATAGTAAATTAGTTTGAAAAGTATGCACAGCAAATAGATAAAAAGCAAAACATAAAGAAAGACCTGGTGCTACCGGGCGAGCGCATAGCGCTGCACCAGGCCTGCAGAATCTCCTTTAAAGATTCTGCGAACATAAAACAAATAGTGGCAACCCACTATTTGAATTTTTGCTTTTTAGTTTAATATTCAAATTAAATTACTATAACCTTGTTCAAAAGCAATAAAGCTTCAAAGCAAATCGCATACCTCTCTAATTCATGGAGCAATCTATTGTTTTTTGAGCCAGCACTTGACTGATTGCGTCAATGGTAGGATTATTATTGAAATTTATTCAAAGGGCATTTATGCCAATGCTGTGTAATTACTTATGTGTAGCGTTAACATCTAGCTATGCCATGGCAGACCATTGCTCAAAAATCACCTCAACTCCAGGGAAATTTTCAGGCTTTTGACGGAGAGACTATTTAACCATAAAACACTTCATCAAAAGTAGGAGTGACTAGCTCATTAATCTCAGAAATTTTATATGTCATCGGCTCATAATTGGCCTCTCGCAGGGCTATAATTTTTTCTGCTGGAACCTTTTGTAAGCTTAAGTTAACTGTCTCTTCTCTTTCTTGTTCACTCACAAAGTTGTCAAATGCATCTTCATCTGTAAAATCCAAAGTCTCAGGACAAAGTTCTAAAAATTTCTTGCCGGCCTCTAAAAAATGAGTATAAAGCGGAGTTGAGCTAAATTTATGCTCTATAACTTCACCATTTCTATTAATTTCAAATGCCTCAAATTCTTGCAGAGATTTTTGTGGGTCAGCATAAAAATCATTTACTGTAACAATATCACCTTTTTGAAATTCTATTACATCTGCAATACGAGTATCTTGCTTTATAAAATGTACATTTGAGTAGACGTCTTCCACTATAAATTTACTTGGAGCATCCTCCTGTACATTGAGATTTGAAATTTTATAAACCTTGTATATCTTTTCATTATAAACATTTAGATCTACTTCTATACTACCCAACCCATGCCATAAATAATTATCATGAAGGAAAGTTGCCTTATCCCCCTTACTAGGCAGTATTTGGATCAAATACGGAGAAGCATAACTTTGAGGAGTCCTAATCCCACCCGAAGTACATACATCTATAAGGTCTTGACTCATAATATCTTCTAAGCCGTACCCATTATAAGCAACTCCTCCTCTCAATGTTATATGATCATGGGTCCTTACTCCACGCCATAATACTTCTGTGCCTTCAAAGATATGTTGCTTCATTCCTATAAGGTTCGATCGTTCTTCATCAATTAAAATTTCAAGGCTATTTCTTATGTCACTTTGAAGTTTATGCAAAATGTGGTTTGCATCTGAATCTGTGTAACTAAACTTATCAAAGCTTCTGCCAACTTTAATTGCATGCTCTTCAGATAAACCTAAATCCTTTTTTAACTCTTCAACAAATAAAGTTTTATCTTTAGCAGATAAAATGGTTTGATACTTGCCAGCATTGGCCTTGAAAACATTAAGTTGGTCTTCAGTGCAGTACTTATTCAATCTATTGTTTATAAAACTAGCTAGTAATAAAGTACCTAATTCATTTAAATGATCTAAGTCACACACTTGGTTCTGTGCTTCAATGTAAAGCCCCGCTAATATATTTTTAACGTTGTTTATTTGTTTTTCATCAGTGAATTTATACTTGCCTATTATAGTTTTAAGTGAATGGTCAAAGACTTTATCTAATGCATAGTCATACAAAGGATTTAGATATTGCTCTTGCATAACTAATTTAATTTCAGCAGGAAATTTAGGAATTTCGGTAACACCAATAATTGCGCCCCAAGAATGGTTCCCACTTCCGTCATTCACAAATTTTAGTAAATCTGGGTCAAGCTCAACTAGGTTATTACTATGTAATAAATTTATAATTGCCTTACAAAGTAAAGAATCAAGCATATCTTTGGTTTTGATAGCATGTGAAGCATAAACAGGATGTAAATGTGGATCTGGAGAAATACTTTCAATATATTGATTTACAATTGCACTTTTCATAATATACCTTTATTTTTTGTGATTATATCAAATATCCCAAAACATGGGAAGCAAAAAATAAACTTTTAAACCAAGCAGTTCATAAGCATTAGCCAAGCCCCTAAACCAAAATCTCTATCTCATTTTTCCTACTTATGATATGTTATCTATACCTATACTAAAGCCATTATAATGACACATCATTTATCTACATTTCTAATATTCTTTTTAGCATTTTGGCTAAACTCTTTTATTGCTATGGCAGAACAGAAAAGCCATGTTCATTATGAATTTTATGCAGAGAATGATAAGTTAATTATCAAAGCATATGTAGAACCTGGCTGGAAAGTATATGCCAATCATCCTGGTGATATTGGTATACCTTTTTCTATAAAACTTGAGAACATCAGCAATTTAAATTCCTATAAAATAATTTGGCCAGAGTACAAGACCTTTACAGAAATTGCAGGGGATGAAGACTTAAGCATCAATTATTATTCAGATACTTTTGTATTAGAACTGGAACCTATAAGTGTAAACCCAGAGAATCCAACAAAATTTAATCTGCATATGCATTTTGGATTATGTAAAGATATATGCTTAAACGAGAAACGATCTTTTCAAATTAGCTTAGGTGATGAGTTACTAGCAAAAGAGATTCATCCAAAAACCAGCAAACAAAAAACTGATAAACAAAACTTTTTACAAATAATTATATTCGCATGTTTTGGCGGCTTAATATTAAATTTCATGCCCTGCGTTCTTCCAGTGCTAGGAATCAAAATATTGTCCTTAACAAAATCCCGTGAAAGCAAGTGGGTAAGCCTTGCTACCTCTATGGGCATTTTAGTTAGCTTCACAAGCATAGGTCTCATCACAATTATATTTAAGTTTATGGGTGAGCAAATTGGTTGGGGTCTACAATTCCAAAATGAATTTTTTCTTCTGGCTTTGGTAATACTTTTACTAGCTATGGCCAGCAATTATTATGGTGATTATGAAATAGCTTTACCCAAGAAATTCTCTAATGTTGCGAACCTACATTTAAAAAATGAATACTTAAACAGCTTTTTAAGTGGTGTAATATCAGTAATCCTAGCTACCCCCTGCACTGCACCCTTTTTAAGCACAGCACTTGCGTTTGCTTTAGCGGGAAGCTATACAGAGATATTCATCACTTTCTTCTTTATTGGTGCTGGCATGGCATCGCCATTCTTACTTATATTGGCTGTGCCTAAAGTTTTAAAAGCATTACCTAAACCAGGGCCATGGATGTTAAAAATTAAAAAGATCTTTGCCTTATTTTTCATTGCAACCGCTGCCTGGTTACTAAGCATAATGTATATAAAAGTTGGCATCTATTGGATTATAGGTTTCTTATTAATTGCTTTTGCCCTACGCAGTTACTTGCTAAAAGCTAAGCGCCGCACTAAAATAAATGCTTTTTTTGCTTTGATAACATTAAGCTTTTTATCTCTTTATTTGCTAGAAGATAAAACACCTGCCACTGCAACTGAAAGCACACATTGGGAAAATTTTTCTTTGGAGCGTCTAAACAAAGCAATTGCAGATGATAAAATTGTAATAGTAAATGTAACTGCAAAATGGTGCTTAACCTGCAAATTAAATGAGCTTAAGGTATTGGATGATAAAGAAGTAATCTCACAGTTAAAAGAGAAGAATGTAATTATGTTAAAAGCAGATTATACCTTTAAAGACCATAATATTCATGAATTTATAAAGCGCTATCATAGATCTGGCATACCTCTTACAGTTTTATATGGGCCCTCCAATAAAAAAGGCATAGTGCTTAATGAGCTGCTGGATAAAAAATCCTTACTCGATGCATTGGAATTCACAAATTCACTTGAAATTGCTGAGTGATTGTTGTAAAAGGTATGCGTGGTTATATCAGATCTCAAAATAAATTGAGATAGTAATGCCATATTTTGAGGTTTGGTCTTATACTTCTCGTAAATTAAGAGTTGCAAAAAGTATAGACGACAGGAAATTTGAAAAAGTGGTAGGAGTAGCAATGGAGAGCACCGTAAGCCTATACTTAATAGGTGCGGACGCGGAGAAATTAGCTGCGACGCCCCAATTTTTCAAATTAACGGAGTATATGTGCCTTTGTGGTGGAATTGGTAGACGCGGTAGACTCAAAATCTACTATCTTTCAAAGATGTGCCGGTTCGAGTCCGGCCAAAGGCACCATTTATAAACTAATACACTGATCTGGCTGCATTTCTTCGACCAACTGATAGTTATCTATATAATCAGCTACTTCTTTATGCCCATAATATTCGGCTAATTGCTGAGGAGAGTAACCAAAAATCCACTCGAGCCAGCCTCCTTTGCCCTCAGCTCCATGATCCAAGAATATTTTAATTATTTCCAGGCAGTGTCGACATTTATTTATGGCTAAAATAAATGTCGACACTGCCTGGTTATTACTGGTTATTACTTATTGCAAATTGAGGATACGCCCTAGATAACCCAGAAAGAGCTGAAAAACTTGGTGCCTTCTCTCAAAACCTTGCAAATGAAGTGATTGGTAGTTGCCAAAGAGGTTAAGTTTGGGAAGGCATTATTTTTAAAGTTTAGCTATACTTTTATACTCCCGTTAATTTGAAAAATTGGGGCGTCGCAGCTAATTTCTCCGCGTCAGCACCTATTAAGTATAGGCTTACGGTGCTCTCCATTGCTACTCCTACCACTTTTTCAAATTTCCTGTCGTCTATAACTTTTGCCAACTCTTAATTTACGATGAGTATACTACGTCAAACATCTCCTTGTGCTATTAAGTGGCATGTAGTATAACTGTGCACCATCATTTTTATAATATTTTGCATGAATAATCATCTTACTAAGTATAAAGCTGGTAGTATAGGGGAGTTAATAACTCTTGCCTTGCCACTTATGCTTGGTTCAATGTCATTACATCTTATGTTGTTTTGTGACAGGCTGATCTTAGCTAAGTCTTCGCTCGCAGCTATGAATGCGGCAGCTACAGTTGGATTGCTATTATTTTTATTCTCTTTCTTAGGGGTAGGGGCGGCCAGTATTGCTGAGATTTTTGCAGGCCAGCACTATGGCGCTAAGGAATACAAAAAGGTTGCCCGCCCAATTTGGCAAATGATATGGTTTGGCTTCATGCTTATTATTCCATTTACTTTGCTGGGTTATTTAGATGGTGTGCTCATCCATGAAAATCTTGGCCAAGAAGCTAAAAATTACTTCAGATTTTCCATGAAGATTTTGTTCTTAAGCGTTATCAACACTGCGCTTTATGCTTTCTATATATCACGTGGAAAAACAAAAATAGCCACAATAAATACTGTGGCCGGTAATGCATTAAATGCAGTACTTGCATACCTTTTTGTTTTTGGCGTTGATGGATACTTGGAGCCTCAAGGGCTTATGGGCACGGCGTATGCTACGGCAATTTCGCTTTTGTTTCAATGTATAATTCTTTTTATTGGGTTTTTTAGTAAATACAATCGTGAAAATTTTGACACGCTCAATTACAAAATTAATTGGCGCCTTTTCTTTAATTGTATAAAAGTTGGACTTCCAAATGGCATAGGTAATTTATTTGAAATTGGTGGATTTGCAATGATTGCGCGCCATAATGCGGAGCTTGGATATAGCTATTTAACAATTTATACTCTCACACATAATTTTTTAATTGTATTTGCATTTTACACAGATGGTTTGGTTAAGGCAATTATGGCGATTGCTTCCAATGCGATTGGCGCTAAAACACCAGAGGTTATAAATAAAACGGTAATTTCAGCTATTAAATTACAAGTTGCTATGGCGTTTGCAATATTCTTCCCAATGGTAATATTTCCGGAATATACAGCCAAAATCTTCATTAGCACTGAGGCTGATCAATACTTAGTACCGCTTGCAATAGGTGCTATGATTGGAACTTGGATTTGGTTTTTCATTGACGGTAATACTTGGATTTTAGGGGCAGTATTGCTTTCAGGCGGAGATACAAAATTCTTAATGTTTACGAATTCAGTATTTTCTTGGACCTTTATGGTAATGCCAACGATGCTTTTCATAACCAATACCAGCCATCCATCAACTGCCGCTTTAGTTATACTGCCCTGCTATGCTGCAATAATGCTAATAGCCTATGTGATTAGATTCCGTCTTGGTAAATGGAAGCATAAATTAGTATAAGGCGTGCCCTCAATTTAATTTAACGCAAATCCACATGCAAGCAATATAGATTAAAGATTTGATATGTTGGTAAGAATTATATGAAAGAAAACTTTTGTTAAATTTTAGTGCTAAGGCCTTAAGTTGCTACTTTTTAAAACTTCTTTCATGTAAATCTTATACTAAGTTGCGTTCAAGATAATAAATAGTATACTGTAATATAGAATTGCATTACAGGTACTAAATATGCTTACGTTCAATGAAATTAGCAGATGC
>JAQSWL010000070.1 GCA_029266655.1 Candidatus Midichloriaceae bacterium
TTTCTTTGTGCTTTGCTTTTTATTAGTTAAATTTATTAATTTACTAGATATGGATGGACTATCGGTTGTTACGCTTACAGCACTTTCAACAGTTATGCCAAAGAACCCGGCCTTGTCTTTATGCTTTGCTTTTTATTGATTTGCTATGTAAACTTTTCAAACTAAATTACTACATATAACCAAACCGATATATCAAGTCTCCAAAATAATTGATGGAGTTAGTATAAAATCTTAAGTCTCTTTAAATGCTTTGAAGAAGCTATCTCTTATTGGCGATATCAAATATTCCAAGAAAGTTCTAGTGCCCTTAACTATAAATACAGTAACAGGCATTCCAGGATGTAACTTTATGGTAGCAGACAAACGGTTAAATTGCGCTTCATCTATTTCAATTCTGGTAATGTAGAAAGAATTACCTTGCTGATCTGTGGATTTATCTGCTGACACATAGATAACTTTTCCCTCAATTCTTGGGACTAATCTACTTTTATAAGCACCTAGCTGCACTTTGGCTAAAAGTCCTGGATATATACTATCTATATCTTGAAGTTTCACTTTAGCTTCTACAATTAGATTGCCATCCTGAGGAATGATGTCGAGGATTTTATGCCCCGAAGTTATCACCCCGCCAATGGTGTGGTACTGCATATCAGTTACAATGCCATCAACCGGAGATTTTATTTCAGAACGCTCTACAACATCGCTAATTGCATTATACTTTTCAGTTAAATCCAAAGAAAGTTGATGGGTTTCTTTAATTTCTCTTGCTATTTCTTTTTGGCGCTCATTCTCAATATTAAGTATGCGCAACTTGTTTTCAGCTATAGCCTCACGCGCAGATGCTATACGAGATTTAGTTTCCGCAAGTGTAGCAGTAAGCTCATCCGCATGCCTCCTTAGCTCAAGTAATCTTGGGCGTAATGCCAAACCCTTAGCAAACAGCTCTTCTGTATTTTTTAATTCTTCTGCAATCAGCTTGCTCTGAGATATATAAGATGCCTTTCTTGCTTCAAGGCCAATTATTTCTTCCTGGCTTTGCGCAATTCTTTCATTGAGTATAGCATAATTAGCATGCATTTCATTCATTCTATATTTAAACAAATGCTCTTGTGTTTGTAAAATTTGCTTTATTTCTGGGTCAGAAAAATCAAACATCTTTTCATCCCAAATAATCTGATCGGCGCCGCTTTGTTCTGCTAGTAAGCGTGCATACATAGCATTAGCAAAATTAAGCTGTGATGAAATGATTTGCTTCTGTGATTTGGTATTAGCATCATTGAGCTTTATAAGGACTTCGCCTTCTTTTACCATCTGCCCATCTTCAACTAAGATTTTCTCTATCACTCCACCCTCTAGATGCTGAACCGTTTTGCGGTGCCCAGCAACAGAAACTATCCCTTCGGCTAAAGCTGCACTGTCTAGCGGCGCTGTACCACCCCATACAACAAAAATGGCTAAACCTATACCTATAACAGCAAATCCAAATTTTATAGGAGCAGCTATGGCCAAACGTAAATCTTTTTCCACCTTCTGTGAAAAACCCGTATCATCCAGGCTTTTTGTAGTCATAAACTTATGAAGCGCCCGGAAATATTCTGCTTCATTAAACCAGCTCAAAGTAGAGGAAATTTTCTGAAAAAATGAGGCGATGAGTGTTTTTATTTTCTTTGGCATCATCAGTTTAACTTCTTATTGTTTAAGTCAACCAATACAGGGCGAGTGCTTTGGTTTATTTCTTTTATAACTACATCCTTTTCACCCATAGAAGCAACCTCACCATCTTTCATAATAAGTATTTTATCAACTAAAGTGAGTATAGAAGTTCTATGCGATATTATTAAAGTAGTAATTTTATTCTGTTTTGCATGAGTGATGGCATTTGCTAATGCTAACTCACCCAATGTATCTAAGTTAGCATTTGGTTCATCAAGAACTAATACCCTAGGTCCTCCAAAAAAAGCCCTAGCTAGCCCAATTCTTTGGCGTTGCCCACCAGAAAGGGTTGACCCGTCAAAACCTATCTCAGTGTCATAACCTTTTGGCAATTGCAAAATCATGTCGTGTACGCCGGCAAGTTGTGCAGCTTTAACTACTTCATGTGGATCCGCATTTTTATTCATGCGTCCTATATTTTCGCGGATTGTGCCACCGAATAGTTCCACATCCTGAGGTAGGTATCCTAAATATTTACCTAACTCATCTTTATTCCAATCAGCAAGGTTAGCATTATCTAGTCTTACGCAACCAGATTTAGGCACATACGCACCTACTAACAATTTAGCTAAAGTAGTTTTCCCAGATCCACTAGGGCCAATTATAGCTAGTACATCCCCGCTTTCAATTGAGAAATTAACATTTTTCAAAATCAACCTATTAGGACTGCTTGGTGGAGCATAACTTAATTCTTGCGCCTCTAATTTACCCTTAGGATCCGGTAAGGACATACGGACTTCTTCAGTATAATACTTTTCAATATTATCATTAAGCCTGGTATATGCCTGCCTGCATGTCAAAAAACCTTTCCATGACATTATAGCCTGCTCAAATGGAGCAAGCGCTCTCCCAGAAATTGAAGAACACGCAATAATAGCCCCAACAGACATTTCGCCTTTCAATACCAAGTATGCACCAAGCCCAGTTACAAATATTTGCAACATAAGTCTTATAAATTTAGTAACTTCAGATAAAATATTTTGCCTGCCGCTAACTAGGTTTTGCGCATTTTGCACTTTAAGATTTATTTTTTGCCAAGTGCTATCAATTTGCGGTAGCAAGCCCATTACAGAAATTACTTCCGCGTTTCTACTCGCTTGGTCTACCTGACGCATGCTAGAGATGAAAAATTCGTTCGATGAATCATGCAAAGGTTTAGTTAACTTATCAGAAGCTATGGCAAGGAACAGTAGTATAGCTCCACCTATTACCGTCATTACGCCCATATAAAAGTGGATCATGAAAAGCACGGCTACAAATATAATGGCCCACGGAATGTCTAAAATAGATACTAAAGAAGGACTAGTTAAAAATGTTTTTATTGATTGCAAGTCCCTAAGCTGCTGACTACCACCAGCAGTACGCGCTATAAGTGATGTGCGCACCACATTAGCAAACAATTTTGAAGATAACTCTTTTTCAAACCAGCTCCCCATTTTATTCATAGCAAAGCTTCTAGCAACCTGGATTAAAGAAAGTAAGGAAAGCGCTGTACCAATAACTATAGTAAGTAGAAGCAATGTATCAGTATTAGAGCTTGATATAACTCTATCAAGTACTTGCATCGAATAAAGAGGGGTTGCAAGCATTAAAATATTTACTAAGCAACCAAATACTAAGGCATATTTTAGCATTATCCTACAGGTTAGGAGAACTTCCTTCAGCGGATTAGATTTTATATCTTTATTGTTTGAAGCATTTTTCATATCACTTTAGAATATCATAAAAACGATCTATATTACAAGAAGAAATTGAAATAACCTTTTAAAATTAAAGGCACTTTTTGAAAATTAGCTATAAATATTCTTGTTTAAAAACAAGCTTTTTAAGCTCTTTTTACAATTTCTGTTACAGTGATTCCAATCTTCTGATCAACAAGAACTATTTCTCCTTTAGCAACCAGCTTGTCGTTTACAAAGACTTCTACGGCATCACCAACCTTTTTGTCTAGCTCAATTACCGCACCTCTACTCAATTTCACCAGCTGACTAACTTTCATAGACGCCCTTCCCAAAACAGCTGAAACCTGTAGGGGAACATCGTATACAACCTCTAAATCTATATCTAATGGATCTGAGCTCGCTGCTTCTTGTCCAGCTAAGTTTTCCTCTTCTGCCATAATCACACTGCCATCATAAAATTTTATATACTTAAGAGTATATATATCATAATAACTTTAGAGCAAATGTTAACTAAAATTAAACTCAATGATTTCGTAATATTTGCTTCCCTTCGGTGTTATGACTTCTATTGACTCTCCAGCCTTTTTTCCTAGCATTGCGCGGGCAACAGGAGAGGATATTGAAATATGGCGCTGAGCCACATTAGCTTCATAATCACTAACAATTTTATAAACTATCTCTTCTTCCGTTTCTTCATCTACAACTTTAACAGTGGCTCCAAACTGGATGACATCAGAAACTATCTGCGATATATCAATAACATGCGCTCTAGATGCCTTGTTTTCTAAATCAGCAATTTTAGCTTCTATGAAGCCCTGTTTTTCTTTGGCAGAATGGTATTCAGCATTTTCGGATAAGTCCCCATGAGCTCTTGCTTCTGCTATTGCAACTATAATGGCCGGCCTCTCTACCGACTTGAGCCTGTGCAGTTCTTCTTCTAACTTTTTGTAACCAGGAGGGCTAATAGGGAATCTTTCTGACATATGCATGACTTTAAAATTGTTGAACAGGAATACTACAACGAATTAATCATATTTGCAATTGCAGTATGATTGATGCATATTACCAAAGCATTTCGATAAATGATAACTGTTTATGAAAAATTTAAAAAGCGCCAATCTTCAAAGCCAAAGAGTTTTATTACGAGCGGATTTAAATGTGCCTGTACACGCAGGAAAAGTATTAGATTTTTCCAGAATAACAAACATTCAGCCAACTATAGATTTTTTAAGAAGCAAGGGCGCCAAAATAATTTTGGCCAGCCATTTTGGCAGACCGAAAGGTAAGGTAGATCTCTCATATTCATTAGAATTTTTAGTGCCAATTTTAAAGCAGGTTTACAAAAGCGATATACTATTTAGCGAAACTTTTACCCTACCGCAGATGCAAAACGGGCAAATTGTGCTGCTTGAGAATTTGCGCTTTAACCCTGGTGAAGAGGCCAATGATGTCGAATTTGCTAAAAAGCTAGCTGGGCTTGCAGATATCTATATTAACGATGCATTTTCATGCAGCCATCGAGAGCACGCCTCTATCTGTGCAATTACAAGATTACTTCCTTCATATCCCGGGTTTGCTTTTGAAGCGGAACTTAACAATTTAACTGCATCTATTTCCCCTGATTCTTTACCTAGGGTAGCGATAATCGCTGGCCTTAAAGTTTCCTCTAAATTTAAAGTGCTTTCTAGTTTAGCTAAAGGTTCAGACCATCTGATTATAGGCGGAGCAATGGCCAATACTTTTCTGCAGGCACTGGGCTTTAACATGCAATCTTCTTTTGTTGAGGTAGATTTTTTAGAGCAAGCTCTCCAATTTTATAATTTGCACAAAGAAAAAATTATTTTGCCGGTTGATTTAGTATGCGAAATCCACGGGAGCACGCAAAAACATGGAATAAGAGATTTGCCAGCAGATGCTAAAGCTTTGGATATTGGGCCTAAATCAGTTAATATATTTATTGAAAAAATAAAATCTGCCCGCGTGGTTTTATGGAATGGGCCTTTAGGGTATTACGAAGATCAACGCTTTGCACAAGCAAGCTTGCATCTGGCCGAGGCCATTAGTAAAATGCCTAATTTAAAAAGTATAGCAGGTGGCGGTGACACAATTGCTGCTATAGGTGAATTCGGTAAAAAATTTTCCTATGTCTCTACATCTGGAGGTGCCTTTTTAGAATGGCTAGAAAATTTTGACTTACCAGGGATTAAATGCCTAATACCAAATCCCAAAATAAATAGAGCATTAAAGCTCACCTTTTGCCAAATTTGCTTGGTAAAAAATTGATGAATATGTAAAATATTCAACTGCTTTTTCCCCTCGCACTTTGCCAAAATCTGGCATTACTATCTCTATTTATTTTGGGATTTGGTATAAGAGGCGCTTAAATATTTTTGAGTAAAATTTTCTTGTAATGCAAACAGCAATAACCAGCTGCTTGCATTGCTGTTTTTTGAGCACATAGGCAACAAATCTTATGCAACTACATGATCCGAATAGTGATCTACATAATGGCCTTCAACTAGATTATGTTTAATCCAATCACCAAATTTCTCTGAATCAAATTTAGCTTCAAAATGCAAATTTTCTCCTGACACTGTTTGGTCAACAACTACTGTATGATCTTTAACGAATGCGCTCACAGAAATTTCTTTAGAATCGTTTATGTCCTCAAATACATCCTTAAAGACACCCTCAACAATCTTTACATCCTCCTGTTTAAGTTTGCCAGATTCATCAAGCTCAAAATAATCTTTAAGTATACCCTCAGCCTCTTCCTCAAAAGCTTTTTTCGCTGCAAGCGATGGATTTTGAATAAGCTTTTGGCAGAGGATACCCTCAAGCCCTTCAGCAAAATATTTAGTTTGCCATCCAGAGAAAAACCAAGAATTATGTGATGTTTGCGCATCTTTTGATAATTGGACTAGCTCTTCCTTAGAGAAAAGATTGAGCAACTTATCAAATTCGCTATTGTTAATAGAAGTGAATATCCCAGCTTCTTCAGATAGAATCTTATGCTGCAACTATCAAATCTAGCTTTAAATTTCCAATGTTCTTTTCAGCCATATTAACCTCTTTAGTAAGCGAGCTCATTATCGGGCAAGCTATATACATTTATTATCGTATAAAAAGATAATAAAATCAATGTATTATTAAATAAACTTCACAAAAAATAAGATTATGATAAACTTCCCTGGGCTTACGCCCAGGGTATTAAGCCAATTCAAGCTCCGCTTGCGCTGAATCTTCTTTCCCCTGTTTCTCTATGTACGCTCGTATCACAAGGGATAAGTGCCTACTGGTATTTGATTTTATTATGCGTACCACACTACCCACGCTCATCTTGGGCGGTATGGACACTAACAAATGTACGTGATCTTGATCACTGTTATACTCTATAACTTCTGTTTCTGGTAGTGTGCCTCCACATCTTTTATCAAATCCCTTAAGTAGGCACTTATCCCTTCATTAAATATTGCTCTACGGTATTTGCTCGTAATTACAATGTGATGCCGACAGTAATATACGCAATGGTTTTGCTTTTTGTATCTCATTCATTTTCTTTTACCACGAAGCTCCAGCCAGCGCTATGGCTAAAACGGTATAAAAAGGCATGTTATTTTGGGTCAATTTAATACTTGTATACTTGAGAAAAAACCCACTAAAAGCCTTGCGACGCCTGACGTCGCTTGCGCGCCGCCACCCCATAAGTGTTGAAAGTGCTAAGAAATATAAAAGCCATAAAAAGAGAGAGTGCTTTAATTTAATAAAAAGCAATAATGCAAACAACGGATTGCCGTTGT
>JAQSWL010000015.1 GCA_029266655.1 Candidatus Midichloriaceae bacterium
TTTCATTTTCACTTCACCTAAAGAATTTATCGCCGCAATGTGAAATTTTCTCTTTGCTAAATCTACGCCTATTACTTTATAATCTCTCATGGTATGGACTCCTTATTTTTAAAGATTATTTTACTAGTTCATTGAAGCTTTTGCTTCATAAAACTGTTGATAAGTTTATCTTGCTTATCATTGGTGTCCATACCATCATTGTGAATGCGCTTGTCGCATGCGGCAGTCCAGTTCTTCTTTTGTTATTTTCTGGATTGCCACGTCGCTAAATAGCTCCTCGCAATGACGTTCATTAAATTTCAGCTACTTAAGCATTTTTTGAAGGTGCCTTATCCATTATTGGCGTCACTTAGGCAAAGGAACTAAAGCATCATTCAAAGTTCTGAGATATGCAATTAAGTTAGCTCTATCTTCATCTTTCTTAATGCCTGCAAATGCCATTTTATTGCCTGGAATATAGCTTTTTGGCGAGTACAAATATCTATAAAGATCTTCATAAGACCAAACTTTACCATCTGCGCCCCGCTTTGCCATCGCATCAGAGTACTTAAACTCCGTATGCCTTGCAACCTTAGCGGCTACCACACCCCATAAGTTAGGCCCAACCTTATTAGCACCACCTTTATCGTTTGTGTGGCAAACAGCACATTGCTTGAATACCGCTTGTCCTGCTTCAGCCGAAGCAGACGCCATAATTTTGGCTATGTCTATAACATCTGGCAAACCTTTAGGAGCGCTAGCTACAGCGGCTGCATCAACCACTTCAATCTGATAACCACGCTTATCTACTATGCGCTCTGTTCTATACATAAAGCCACCTATAGCATTACTAAGTATTACAGAAAGCATACCAAAGGCAACAGCCCAAACAATTTTATCAAATTCAAAATTATTATTCACTTACAATTACACATATTTAACTTGGTTAACACCTAATAGAATATATTAAAAAGTCTCTATATTACAACAAAAATCCATATACATTAGGCAATAAAAAAGGCGCCCTTAAGAGACACCTTCTTCTATATTATTCAAGAATTAATGAGCAATATTATCACAAACGCCAGATCCAGTACCTGTGCCAGCGAGCAGCTCTACCACATTCTTAGCTCCAAACAAAATACCCATACCTACTGCAACGGCAATTGCCATACCCCAGCTTACTTTACCCAAGAAGAGCGAGATAGCCAAAGATATAATAATTAATATTGCAATAGCCCTACCTATTGGCCCTGTAAGCTGATTAACCGCATTACAAATTATGTTAGAAATTTGTGTTTTAGTTTCTTCAGCTTTTACTGGGTTAGCAGGGGCAACAAGAGAAAGAGTGATAGCAAAAAACGCTATCATACATGCTTTCCAAGCTAATTTCATTTGATCAGCAATATTCATTATTAGACCTCTTAAATTAAATAATATCGAATCTTACGCATAACAGTAGCGCTATATTGAGACCTTGACAATGATAAATTACATTTCTCCAATAAAAAAGCGCCCACTCAAGGGCGCCTTCTTTAATATTAAGTGATTAAGTAATAGACGACAGGAAATTTGAAAAAGTGGAAGGAGCAGCAATGGAGAGCGCCGTAAGCCTATATCAATAGGTGCGGATGCGGAGAAATTATACTAAATCTCAAAATAAATTGAGATAGTAAAGCCAGATTTTTGCAAAGTGCGATGGGAAAAAAGCAGTTGAATATTTTACATATTCATCAATTTTTTACCAAGCAAATTTGCTCAAAGATGGCTTTAATGCTCTATTTATTTTTGAGATTTAGTATTAGCTGCGACGCTCCAATCTTTCAAATTAACGGAGTATAATTATGAACCACACACTCCTTTTCCAGTACCATCAGTTGCTGGTGCTAAGATATCTACCAGGCCTTTAGCTCCAAATAAAATACCCATACCTACTGCAACTGCAATAGCCATACCCCAGCTTACTTTACCTAAGAAGAGCGAGATAGCCAAAGATATAATAATAAGTATCGCAATAGCTCTACCTATACCTCCGGTAAGCTGGTTAACCGCATTACAAATTATCTTGGTAATTTGTTGATCAGATGCTCCAGCGGCAGGAGTAGACTGAGTAGGACCATCTGCATGCACAAAACTAGTCGGAGCAACAATAGAAAGAGTAATAGCGAAAAAGGCTATTAAGCAACCTTTCCAAGCTAATTTAATTTGATCAGTGAAATTCATTATTATACCTCGTAAAAATTAAGTATATTCAAACACTTATAAGAGACTAAATACTTATTTTAACTTTGACAACAATAAATTTTTCAATCTGTGCTGCAAAATTTGTTTTTATGTGGTATAACTATATTTGTTCGCAAGAACTATGGTAATAAATAGTCTTCTATAATAGATGACTTGGACTCGGGGGCAGCACCCGACGCCTCCACCAATGCAATTAAAAACTTTAGTTGTATTGCTGGGGGCGAATTAGCTTCGACAAGCATTGAAAGGGTTGGCCTTTACCCAGCACGATACCGCTGTGATGGATCAAAAAAATAAATGTAAATGATAATTTTGCATTCGCTAATGATAACTTTGACAATGCAGACGCTGCTGCGGCTGCTGCTTAAGGTTATGTATAGCGCGGTTTGGGGGCCACCGGGCAACAGAACGGCCCCTAATACCAAGTTTATTTGAAATCTGCATTATATAGTTAAAGTTAAAGCTATATACATCGCCCTAAGGCATTACCTAATGCTATCATGCTTACACCACAAGCACTTATTGATAAAGGTGCTGCACACCGGATAGCAATCGCTAAAGACATACCAGCTGCTAAAACAGAAGTAGCTAAAGCTGGTTGCTTTGCAAAAGCACCGATTCCTGCTGCCACTCCTATTCCTGCGCCAGCGTAAACTGCTAACGGCGGATAAGAATTTGTAAGCTCGTTAGCCATGCTCATCCCTTTGGTTAGAAGATTCATAACAACATCGCGGTTATGGTATGCAGATATAAACGTTAGAGCTACACTTGCAGCTATTATGCCATACCCCCAAGGCGGAGTTGCATCTTCGTTATCACTATTAATAGGAGGAATTTTAACGTTAGCATTGGAGACTTCGCTTTTTGTACCTGCTGTACGAGGTCCAGGATCCTCAGGAGCATCATCTTCATATTTATTATGCATGTTAATTACCTTTCAAATATCAATTTGAGTATGTTATATAATGTAAATCAATACGCTACAATATTTTGAATTAAAATATTTATACTAATTTCCGAAAATAATTGGGAAAGAAGTATATAGATTTTGGCAAATTGCGAAGAGAAAAAAGTTCTGTAATATCGGCATATTATAAACTTTTTTATCAAGAAAATTTGACAATAAGATATATGCTTATGCTTATGTGCAATTATTTTCGGGAATTAGTATCATATATGGGCAAAGCAATATAAAAAGCCCCGGCTTTTGACCAGGGCTTTTGTGTTTAATGCTTTCTTTCTAACGCATTATCTATCTTTTTCTTCTCCATTATGGAATGGATTCCCTTCTTTATAACAGAATACAGCTGCCCCAATTATAAACGAAGCAATAATTGCTGAAGGTCTTGTTCCCTCAATAGCAATCGCCATGTTCATGCCAGCTACCAAAGCAGAGGTAGTTAAAACTGGATCTTTTACAAGCCCTGCTAAAACTCCAATCCCTGCACCAGTATAAGCCGCCTTTATTGCATAAGGATTTTCAAGCGCAGAAACCATATCCATCCCTTTGTTTATAAGAGATATAGCAACATCTTTATTATCGCGGATATAATAATAGCCAAGCGCACCAAGTGCAGGTATTGCAATTGCAATCACACCCATTGCACCGTAAAGCAGCCAGTTTGTGGAGTGCTCAGGTGTAGGAGGAGTAGAAGCTTCTTTATTCTCATCCGTGCCAGGTTGCGCAGGTGCAAGAGCTTCAGGAGCTTCAACGATTTCTTCCTCCTCATACATGCTTGCAGTAAGACCAACTCCAGCTCCAGGGACTGCAGGAACTAATGCTTCACCTGAATGCTCTTCTGAAGACCTCCTTTTAGCTTCTGCAATATCTTCCTCTTCCTTTCTATCATCTTCAGGGTCCCCTTGAGTTACACCTCGAGCTGCCAAAATCTGTTTAACAAGCTTATCTCCTACATCTCCGCTTCCTAAAGGCTCTTGACCTTCACCAGTAGGAGTTACGGTTTCTATTACCACTTTCGCTGTTGCTTGCGCTGCAATACCTGCTGCTTCGGCAATTTTTTCAGCCATGAATGAAGTAAACGACATAGCTTGAGTTTTGTAGTAATCTTCATTATTTGCTTGTTTAACGCAAGTTATGTCTTTAATATCAGGGTTATAGATAGCTAGCTCGTCTATAATGTCTTGCCTTCCTATCTTGCCAGCTTCTCCCGCTAATTCTGAACCTTGTTTCATTGCAAGCGCAGCTATACTAATGCTTGGGTTTTGCTTATATCTATCCCATACATCAGCAAAGGTTGTATCATTTACACTAACAAAACTCAAACCTAAATCACTAACACTTAAACCTTGTGAGGTTGATTCTGATTTTATACGGCTTATGACTTGATATTGATCATATGTCTTTATATTTCCATAAAATGCTTCTTTTTCTTCTGAGTTAAACTGTATGTTTTGAGAAATACATAGATTATATAACTCATCTATAAGCTTGCCATTGCTTTTTTCTCTTGCAGCAGAAAGCATCAAGAATATCAGTTCTTTTTTTGTGTGCTCGGTCATATTTGGATTACGCGCAAAGAACTGCTTAAGCACGATAACACCAGCTTGTGGAGCACGAGTATTCGCAGCTGCTGCGTCTATAAAAGCTTTTTTTACTTCATCTGTGGCAAAGTCTTTAGCAGCAACCTCATTCCAATAAAGAATGTGAGAAACCTGTCTACTCATCCAGAAGAATGATTCCTCAATCTTTTGAGCTGATGCATGTTTTACTATTTTTAATAAATTGCGGTATTTATCACCACCATTTGCTAAAACTTTACTTCTATTTTCCCAATTTGAAATCCTGGTTGCTGCCGGAAGAGATTCGTAGGATTTTTCATATGCAGCATTTACAAGATCATAGATATCTTGCAAAGATGACTTGTCAGCCTTTTCCCAAAATTCTGCTCCATTTTCAATAACTGCTCCATAGAGTTCTTTCATATAGTTTACATATTCAGACTCTGGCAAGCTGTTGTATGCAGCTCCAAGCAAGTATGTAGAAGCCGAAGCAATAGCGCTAGCTGCTACTACAGCGCCACCTTTCGCTGCATCTGGAATTACAGAGTTAACAGTTTCTACGGCACCAGCAACTTTTTCTACGCCTTTTTTGGCAAGCCTTGCTGTGATAGCGGACTTGTTATTAAGGTTATACAAAAAGTTTGCCACCCAAGTATCAACGCCACCAGCTTCCAAGATAGAAAGAACACCTTCTAATTCAGCGCGTTTAGCATCATCTTCACATTTAGAAAGAGCATCTACGCAAACCTCATATGCAGTTATTTCATATTCTTTACCTTCTTCATCATGCTTTATTAAGGGTTTGTTTAGGTCTATATCTACCGATGTGCCGCCTTCTTGTGCATAATGAAACCCACCTTGACCCACTATGTGTGTAAGCAAGCTCAATTCACATTGAGCCACTATTTCAAATAGAATATTGCTATCAGTGCCTACCGGCGCTTTGAGAATATCCATCCAGCCCGCAGAGGTCATATCTTTGCAAAGCTCAGCATGATCAGTGGTAAATAAAAATTTCCCTTTGTCAGCATCGGGATTTTGTAAATGATTAACTAATGCTTCGGTTAATCCGCCTTTATTAACTGCACCTTCTTTCATATTAACTACCGTTTAAATATTAATTGAAGCGAATTATATAATAGAAATCAATGCCTTGCAACTATTTTAATTAAAAAATCATATAAAACAGATAAAGTAGCACTACCAAAGGTTTAATTATTAAGTTTTTATGAAAAAATCGCTTATTTTACAATGGAGATCTCAGCGGTCGAAAGCAGCCAAAGGCATGAGACAATATCAAGTTCTTATATAGTATCTTATATAGTAGTTTGAGTTGAATTAGCATAATTATTAACTTAAATTATTACACTACTTATCAAGGTAATTAACTTAAAAAGCAAAACATAAAAACAAGGCCGGGGGCTATGGGCATAACTGTTGAAAGTGCTGTAAGCATAACAACCCATAATCATCCATATTTAGTAAATTAATAAATTTAATTAATAAAAAGCAAAGCATAAAGAAAGGACTGGCGCTACCGGGGCAAGCGCGAAGCGCTGCGCCAGGCCTGCAAGATCTTCTATAAAGATCTTGCGAAGTATTAACAAACAGCGGGGTCGCTGTTTGCATTATTGCTTTTTAACGGTTTAAGTGAATTTGCCAAAAGATAAGCTTTAATGCTCTATTTATTTTGAGGTTTGTATTAATCGCTTTTATTAAAGCAATCTCTCAGCTACCTCAAGCGCAGCATAGCTAATAATGGCCCTACAACCAGCACGTTTAAAAGCGATTAAAGATTCTAATATAATACGATCATAGTCTAGCACACCGTTAGTGCCAGCAAGTTTCATCATGGAGTATTCACCGCTCACCTGATAAGCAACCACAGGGAGCAATGTACTTTCTGTGACCTTAGAAATTACATCCAAATAAGGCATGCCCGGCTTTATTATCAGCATGTCCGCACCTTCACTTTCATCTATTTCCACTTCACGCATAGCTTCTAAAGAATTTCTAACGTCTATTTGATAACCGCGTTTATCAAGGTAAGCACCACTTTTAAGCTTAGAACCTGCCGCATCTCTAAATGGTCCATAAAAAGCTGAAGAGTATTTGGCTGCATAAGACATAATGATAGTATTGCAAAGCTCTTCAGATTCCAGCGCTTCTCTAATCATCACTACTCTGCCATCCATCATGTCAGATGGGGCAACAACATCACACCCAGCTTGGGCCAACAATACCGACTTCTTCACCAGTATTTCTACGGTCGCATCATTATCGACAACACCATTAATTAACACTCCATCATGCCCATGAGTGGTATAAGGGTCAAGCGCAACATCAACCATAACGCCAATTCCTGGCACTTGCTTTTTTATTTCCCTAATGGCTCTGCACATAATATTTTTAGAGTCTAAGGCAGCTGAAGCTTTTTCATCTTTTAAAGATTGATCAATCACAGGGAACAAAGCTATAAGCTTGATTCCAGCATCTTTGCAACGTTTAGCAACCTCAATTGCTTGGTCAATAGAAAGTCGAAACACACCAGGCATAGACTCAACCGGTTGGCGCACTCCTCTACCTTCACATATAAAAAGCGGCATAATTAAATCTGAAGAATAAAGCCTTGTTTCCGCCACCAATTCTCTAATCCACTCAGAAGAACGGAGCCTACGCATACGCATAAGTGGATAAGTCATAATTTTCCTCGCAAAGAATATAATAGGTCTAAAGCAGCTTTTGGCGTAAGAATATCAAAATTAATCGATCTTATCTCATCCGCAAGCCCTGTATTGTTATCATTTACCACTTCAACATTCAAGTTAGAAGCTTGGTTATTTTGCATTACTTCAAGCAATTCTCCAGCTCTGCCAATAACTTCTGCAGGCAGCCCAGCTAACTGCGCCACATGTATGCCGTATGATTTATCCGCTTTACCAGAAATAACTTCATGGATAAATACTACCTTGTTATCCCATTCCTTTACTCGCATAGTGTAGCATTTAAGGTTAGGTAATACGCCTTCAAGGTCTGTCAGTTCATGGTAATGAGTTGCAAAAAGCGTACGGGCTTTAATCTTATTATTAATATTCTCCAAAATTGCCCATGCAATTGAAAGGCCATCTTTGGTGGAGGTTCCCCTTCCCACTTCATCCAAAATTAAAAATGATCTGGCAGTTGAATTGTTTAAAATATTAGCGGTCTCTATCATCTCTACCATAAATGTAGAATGACCTGACGATATATCATCTGATGCGCCAATCCTGCTGAACAATTTATCTACTACACCAATACGTGCGGATTTTGCCGGAACATAGCAGCCCATTTGCGCCATGATTATTATCACCGCATTTTGCCGCAGGAATGTACTTTTACCAGCCATATTTGGCCCTGTAATCAGCCATAAATTATGGCTTGCATCCATAGTACAAGAATTAGGAATAAAAGCAGATCCCGCATAGCTTTCAACTAATGGATGCCTGCCAGCTTCAACAATAAATTCATATGAATCATCCACTATAGGACGCACACATTTATGCTTACGAGCAAAGAATGCATTACTCGATCCCACATCTATATTGGCAATAGAATGTGCACAAGATATTATTTGTTCAGATATTCTCTTAACCTTTGCACAAAGATTTGTGAAAATCTCAGATTCCTCTGCAGCTATGTTTTGATCACATTCTGCAATCTCACGCTCCAAATCTTGCAATTCCTTTGTGGTATAACGCGAAGAACTTACCATGGACTGCCTTAGGGTAAAACTCTCAGTATTAATCTTAGTAATTTGACTTGCTGTTACTTCTATAAAATAGCCCAGCATATTATTGAAATTTATCTTTAAGTTATTGATTCCTGTTAAGTTTTTGTATTTATCCAAAAGCTTTTGTATTGCAGAACTAGCATCGGTTTTAAGAACATACAGCCCATCTAGTTTTGGAGAGAATCCAGGTTTGATATATTTTTGATTTTGCACATCCATAATGTTTGCAGCCAAAGCTTTTGAAAGCACCTCTAAAACATCAGAAAAATCACCTATCTGATTAAGGGCAATCTTCAAAATATCTGGAAGAGCTTCACTATGAATGCGCAAATTGTCTGCTATACTTAGCGCACACTTTAGCCCCTCTCTAATCATAATAAGATCTTGAAAATGCGCCCGCTCCGCAAAAACTTTTCCAACCAAACGCTCTAGATCTGGCATTGATTTCAACAATTCACGAATTGATGTAATTATAGCTTCATTACGAATAAAGAACTCAACTACATCTAACCTTTTGTTGATTGCAGCAGGGTTAGCAAGGGGAAAAGCTATATGATGCGCAAACAATCTACTTCCCATTGGAGTTATGGTTTTATCAATTACATGGATCACAGATTTTTTTCTGTCCCCACTAATTGATTCCATTATTTCCAAATTTCTTCTGGTTGCGCAGTCTATCTCTAAGTAATGCGAAGTATTTAATTTACGAGGTTTTTCTAAGCGTGGCTTAATCCCTTTTTGCGTATAACTTATATATTCAAGCAGCGAACCAAGTACAATTATCTCGCCCGCATCTAAACTGCCCAAAGAGTCTAATGACAATATACCATAAAATTGCTTAATCTTCTCAGCAGCACGCGCACTGCTAAATAAAGAATCTGCACGCAGCGAAAGCATTGATTTATAAGGATCAAGAGATTTTCTGATAATAGGATGATTAAAAGTTTTATCGGCGAGTAAAATCTCTCTTGGCTTTAAACGCACGAGATCGTTACCAAGTGATTGCGCAGATGATTTCTGTAAAATTAGCCTACCGGTTGTGATGTCCACAGAACTAATATTTAACTCATCATCCAGCAAATGAATACCCACCAAGTTTTGGTCTTGATTACTTTCAAGCAAGTGGTCTTCCAGTATTGTACCTGCAGTTATAATTCTTACAACTTCACGCCTAACTACAGACTTAGCTCCACGCTTTTTGGCTTCAGCTGGACTCTCAAGTTGCTCGCATATTGCAATTTTAAATCCAGCTTTCAGCAACTTTGAGATATATGGGTTACAACTATGATAAGGCACCCCGCACATAGGAATATGGTCATCCTCAGACTTTCCACGCTTAGTAAGCACCACATCTAATATTGGCGCTGCAGTGGTTGCATCATCAAAGAACAGCTCGTAAAAATCACCTAGCCTATAAAACAGCAAACAATCTTGATGCTCAGCTTTAATGCTTAAATATTGCTGCATCATTGGGGTTAAATTGCAGGATTGGCTTGAATTAAATAAACTTTTTTGAGGTTCCATAAATAATAAATTCTTTATTCAAAAGCGATTATAATATGGCATCAATTTAAATAACAAACACTATTTTTAAAATATATTTCTTGCAATCATACTATAGCTAAAGCATTTTAATTTGAATATAGGAGCGAGGAACGAAATGTAGTAAAACCTACATGAGTGACTGAGCAACGCGTCGTAGTCAAATTATAAAGGCTTAGCTATAACCAATATATACGTTCGAAAGGGCCTATATAGCAAAGAATAAATTATGCAATCAAGCAAATCTAATAATGTTGTAAAATCTATTATTGCCTCATCTGTAGGTAATATTTTAGAGTGGTATGAATACATGATTTATGCCTATTTCACCTCAGTAATTGGCGCTTTGTTTTTTCCGCTTGAAAATAAATTTATTGGAATTCTTCTAGCATTTGCGACTTTTGCCATAGGGCTTGCTGCTCGTCCAATTGGCGGGGTTATTTTTGGTTATATAGGAGACAAATATAGCAGAAAAAAAATGCTTACTATCACCATGTTTTTAATGTCAGTGCCCACATTGTGTATAGGACTGTTACCCACTTACGAACAAATTGGTATACTTGCCCCTATATTGCTAGTTCTTTTTAGAATGACTCAAGGTATTGCATTAGGCGGCGAATTCGGTGCTTCATGTGTTTACTTGTATGAATCTGTGCCTCAAAATAAGCGTGGGTTTTATGGATCTCTTGCACTTACTGGTGTTGGGTTTGGGCTAATTTTGAGCTCGCTTACTATATTAACTGTAGAATCTCTAGCTACAAAGGAACAAGTTTACTCTTTCGCATGGAGAATACCATTTTTTATAAGTGTACTTGGCGGTATAGTTGCTTTTTATATGAGGCTTAATTTACTTGAATCTCTTGATTTCAATAAGATAAAAGAGACAGAAAAGCTTGTGAGCAATCCATTCTTTGAAATGCTAAAAAACCACAAAGTAACTTTAGCCAGTTTATTTGGCATATTTCTTACAACCCAGGTTGCTTTCTTTGTGGTGTTTGTTTTTGGTAAGACAATGATGATAGATTTCCTGCATTTTGATACCAAAACAGCTAATATTTTTAGTTTAATTACAGTTATCAGTTACACCATTGCTACAGTAGTTTTTGGGTATTTATCCGATAAAATAAATAGAAAACACATTATACTAGTTGGTGTAGCAATAATGCTGATGTCTGCACATCCATTTATAATGGCGCTCGCAAGCGGTAATGCTGTGCACATACTAACGATGTGCATTTTATTTGGCACATTAATGGGAATGACTGAAGGAACTTTAAACCCACTTGTAGCATCCTCTTTTCCAACTAATATTAGGGCAACGAGCGTCGCCTTTTGCTGGAATTTTACTTCTATAGCTTTCGGAGGCGCAGCTCCTATAATTTCTATGTGGCTTATAGATAAAGCAGGTAGTGTTGAGATAGTCTCTTATTATTTTATAACCGTGTGCGCCGTCACAATTGCGACCCTTCTTGTTTCTATTTTTAAAAAAAAGACAGTAGCACTGCCTCTAGTCAAATGGTCAGATTAGGTTAGCCGCAGTTCCTTCTTTGGATACATTAAAATCAATTAAAGCAAAATTCGCTTAACTTCTTTTGCCACCCTTTCCACTTCAGCATCTGTCATCTTAGTGTAAATTGGCAAACTTACTGCATTATTAAAAGCTTTTTCTGCAACTGGTAAATCGCCATTTTTATAACCGAATGTTTTTTGATAGTATGGTTGCAAGTGTAGCGGTATAAAATGAACACTGCATCCTATGTTTGCTTCTGACATCTTAGTTATAAATTCATCACGGCTAATTCCACCATCTATAAGCCTAATTACAAAAAGATGCCATGCATGATCATCTCCATCTTTAGGCAGCTTTGGTAACTTAATAGGTAAATCCTTAAATTCATCCAAATAAAATTGTGCTATTTTTTTGCGTCTTTTATGAAAGGCATCGCATTTTTTTAGCTGCTCTATGCCGATTGCAGCAGCTAGATCAGTAAGGTTGCATTTAGAGCCCGGGGCAACAATTTCATAATACCATTTAGACCCAGGTGAAATATAGCGATCAAATACATCCCGAGAAATACCATGCAATCTCATCATACGAGCTCTACTAATTAACGCCTGATCCCTTGTAAGAATCATCCCGCCCTCACCAGAAGTAATAGTTTTTGTAGCATAAAAGCTATAAACGGTAGCATCACTGGTGCTATTACCTATTAACTTGCCATTGTATTTTGTAGGAAGAGCATGAGCAGCATCTTCTAAAACTTTAATTCCATGTTTTTTGGCTATAGAGTTTATTGCATCCATATCACAAGGAAGCCCAGCAAAGTGCACCGGAATTACAACCTTAGTTTTTTCTGTTATAGCAACTTCAATCTTAGCAGGGTCAATATTTAAAGACCCCTCCTCTACATCCACGAGAACTGGTCTAGCTCCTAGATGCACAGGCATCATAGCCGTGGCAGAAAAAGTATAGGTAGGCACTATAACTTCATCGCCAGGCTTAACCCCAAATGCCTCAAGCGCCAGCAAAAGGCCCATACTTGCAGAATTAATGGCAACAGCGGTCGCTTCTGGGTCTATATAAGCGGCAAAATTTTCCTCAAACCTTTTAGCATAAGGTCCTGTAGTAAGCCAACCGGATCTTAAACATTCCACTACCGAATTAATTTCTTCTTCGCCAATATTTGGTAAAGCAAACGGTATGAACTTTTCCATCAAATACTCCATTTTTTCCGAAATCAAGTTATACTAAATCTCAAAATAAATTGAGATAGTAAAGCCAGATTTTTGCAAAGTGCGATGGGAAAAAGCAGTTGAATATTTTACATATTCATCAATTTTTTACCAAGCAAATTTGCTAAAAAATGCGCTTTAATGCCCTATTTATTTTGAGATTTAGTATTATACGAGCACATTCTTACGGTCAATAAAATTTGCAAATTCTGCGCCTCAGGTTAAAATTAACGAAGCATTCTTAATGAGCAATATGAACAATTCGCAGGATTTCATTGTAAAATCTTTATTAAGCACCCCAATATCTGAGATTGCAGGCATTGGCCCTAAGCGCGCTACTCTTTACAAAAAGCTTGGCGTAGCATGTGCGCGAGATTTGCTTATGCTAATGCCAAATCGTATTATAAAACGGAAGATAAATCCTAGAATACATGACATTGCTCCGGGTGATTCAATATGTAAACTGGTAAAAATTATCTCTTTTGATCTTGCCCCAAGTGCGAAAAGCAGCAGGCCCAGCAAAATTATTTGTGATGCGGATGGAGAATCTGTTGAACTCCTTTACTTTCATACCCCTAGTAAACTTATAACTTCGCGCTATCCACTTGGCCAGGAGTTAATGGTAAGCGGTGAAGGAAGCGTAAGCTATGGCACTCTCACCATTATTCACCCAGATAATGTAGTCCCGGCTAATGAAAGTTATAAAATACCAGAATTCGAACCTGTATACCCAGCAACCAAAGGTCTTAACTCTAAATTTATTGCATTAACTATCAAAAATATTTTGCGAAAATTGCCAGAGATAAAAGAATGGCTACCACAGGATTTAATAGCCTCTAAGCAATGGCCTTCTATCAGAAACGCTTTTGAAATAATTCATAACCCTAAAAACATGAATGATGTGCATGCAGCTAAATCCGCGAGGGATAGATTAGCTTTCGATGAAATACTCGCGCATCAATTAAAGTTAAAAAAACTCAAAGAAAAGGCAAAGTCTTTTATTCGGCAGCCATTAGATTTCTCAGGGGGGTTAAAAAATAAAATGCTGGCACAGCTGCCTTTTCAATTAACCAGTTCTCAAATAAACACAATTTCAGAAATAGAAGAAGATTTAAAAAGCGAAAACAGAGTTACAAGGTTAATTCAAGGAGATGTAGGATCTGGAAAAACTTTGGTGGCTTTAAGCTTGCTGCTGAATTATGTAGAAGCAGGAGCCCAAGGAGTACTAATGGTTCCTACAGAAATATTGGCTTTACAACATACAAAAACCATCTCTAACCTAGTTGAGCCCTTAGGGATAGAATGCAGAATTTTACTTGGCACCATGAAAGCTGCCGAAAAGCGCGAGGCGACACAAGCAATAGAATCTGGCAAAGCGCAAATTATCATAGGAACTCACGCGCTTTTTCAAGAGCAGGTTACTTATCATAATTTACGCATGGTAATTATTGATGAGCAACACAGATTCGGCGTAGAGCAAAGACGCCAATTGGTTACAAAAGGAGACAAGGTTGACTTTATAATGATGAGCGCAACCCCAATCCCTAGGACTTTAGAGTTAACGAATTATGGAGATATGGATATATCTATAATACGTGAAAAGCCTGCCAACCGGCTAGAGATAGTAACTAGCATAATTTCGCATAGCAAAATTGATGACATAGAAAATTCGTTAGCCTCCAGAATAGAAAAAGGAGAAAAAGTCTATTGGGTTTGCCCACTAATTGAAGCAACAGAGAAGCTAGATTTGGCCCATTGTGAAACTCGGTTCGAGTCTTTACAAGAAAAATTTCCGGGAAAAGTTGGGCTAATTCACGGTCGCATTAAACAAGAAGATCGCGAGATTGTGATGCAAAAGTTTATTAATGGCGAATACAAAATAATAGTAGCAACAACAGTAATAGAAGTAGGTGTGGATGTTAAAGATGCAACTATTATGATTATTGAAAATGCTGAGCGCTTTGGACTTTCACAATTGCACCAATTAAGAGGACGCGTCGGTAGAGGAGATAAGCAATCTTATTGCATATTGATATATGGAAAGAATTATGGCAAAACCAGCCAACAAAGATTAAATGTTATGAAAAGCTCTAGTGATGGATTTTTTATAGCTGAGGAAGATCTTAAGCTGCGCGGGCCTGGGGATATAGTAGGAAAGAAACAAAGCGGCCTACCAGACTTTAAAATTTTTGATTATGAAACTGATAGAGAACTGCTAGAAATAGCTTTTCATACGGCTAATCACAAAGCTTGAGGAACATTTATGCTAAATCTAATTGGCGCCAATTACAGATAATATCAAATCTCCTCAGACATGTTACCGCCCGCTCATTACATAACCTCCACCTGAAGTTCTAACAGGGTTTCCGTTGGAGCTTCTAACCCTACTACCACCTCCTCCGGAATTGCTGTGCTTATTGCCACCGCCACCATCACGAGAAGCGCTATCAGAAGAAGCGCCTCTAGAACTTAAAAACGATGAGTCTATTTTACAAGGGCTAGAAGTGGATTGGGTATCTGCACAGCCACCAGAAGGGCTATTGCATTCGGTTTTACCTCCACCTCTAGAATGGTCGGCTCCTGAGCCTGCAACCCTGCAAGGACTAGAAGCGGATTGGGTATCTGTGCAGCCACCAGAAGGACTACTGTATTTGGTGTGTGAAGATTCATGGCAATTGTTGCCCAGAGTGTCAGTACAATTTTTGCCGCCAGATTCAAATTTCGCTATACACTCTTTATCATCACGATCACATACAATCTTTGCTAGTGCATGGCCAGAAACACTTGTGCTAGGATCTAAGGTTTTTACAACCCCTGTAGGAAAGTGCTGTACGGTTGACTGAAATGAACTCATAAATTGTTGATTGGCTACTGGATCAACTGGTTTATCGCATATTGCACTAGGACATGGCGGACCGTAGCTTTCTGCATGTGATGAATTTCTATCTGCGTGTAAGGGATATGTATCCTTAAGTTTTGCAAATTGCTGTGAAGTTGCATTAAACGCATCTAAGATTTCTACAGCTCGCTGCGGAGCTAAGTTAACTAAATTTTTTTGTTGGGTAAATGATTCTGTATAGTATTCAAATGATTCTATATAGTGGTCAAGGAGTTTTTCATATTCTTGCGCGGTTAGTAGCTTAACTGGTTTATCGCATAGTCCGCTAGGGCATGGTGGGGCGTAAATTTCCGCATGTAGCGGTGGCTTATCTACTATAAAATCAGCAACATGGTCGTTTATTGGCTTATCACCTATGTCCACCTGATCGTGGATTTGAACGCCAGCTTCAGACATCGTGACACCACATGCTACTGCGCCTAATGGGCCAAGTGGGGAGCATAGAAATCCACCCAAGAGGCCACCAAGTGTTCCTATTGCAGTGGAAGTAACAAATTGTCCATTTGTGACTTTAACTGCATCTTCAGCGCTATATTTATCTTTGTTTTTGTAGAATCTATTATAGTAGTTATATCCCAGAACCATTCCTCCAAAAGGCCCGAAAGCAAATTGTTTGTATGCCTTAGGAACATCAGCGCTGGAGATTAATTCTTTAACTCCGCTTGCGGTTACTTCAGCGCCTAGGGAAATCCCTGTTTCTGCTATTGAATTATTGATATTATTGTTTTCCACATCTTTCATGTAGTCCTCCTAAAATTATTTATAACGAATCTAGTTCCCTAGCCCTACATGGGCACATATTAATTAACTTAGTCGTTAACCCATTTATATCGTTAGCAAAAATATTTATATTAGGCTCTTCGGATGCATTTGAGCTTTTCCAATGGCTAATAAATTTTTTAGCATCCGCAATATACCTATTAAATTGCTTTACCAAGTCATCACCTTGAGCACTGTTGCAAGATATATTTCTATCAGATAGATCAACGGAGCATTTATTCATGATTAATATAGTATAAGCTGATTGAGCTAACAAATTTGCGGAATATTCTCCCTCTTTATTTAAACTTGGTGGCTGGTAACTGTAAATCTTAGGGTTATGCAAAGGCGCATCAAAAAATTTATAAAAATATTGGTATTTAGCTGGATTGCTATGCTTTAAAATTTTAATAAATTCTGGATTAGATAAATTTAAAACTATCTTGGATATATAATATGCTCTAAGGGTTAGTTTCATATTATTATCGCGAACTGCAAAGTCTACCGCATCTTTACTTAGTAATTTAACATCTTCTAAAGCTTTATCATATATATTCCATGCATTGGCATCATTAGCTCTATAAACACTTACCATTGCCCTATATTTCAAAAATTTTAAGATTTGGTCATCTTCAGGTAACTTACTGGCAGCATTATCGTATGCCAGTAAGCGCATCCATTTGACAATTTTTTTTAAAATAAAATGTTGATTTGCAATTGGTAGTTCTTTTAAATCAGCGCTTTTATCTATTAAATATGCAAGCTCTATTATATAGTGCTCAATTTCCGCGGGATGGTTTGGTTTAATAAATTGCAAAATTTTCCGTTCGCGATTGAAATAAGCGTCATTATCATTACAGAGCCGTCGAAGCCCACGCGAGAAGTCAGCAAACCAAGCAATTAGTACAATTATACAAATGGTAATTATATATTTTTTTAAATTGCTGTTTTTCCTTACAGTTAACTCTTTACTAGTCATCAAACAAAATAATTACATTTATCATATGTACATTGTATAATCCCAACTCTGAGTTGCAAGATGCTTTTTGTTAAATTTCACACCATATTTTCCCTTGTTTTCAGCATATCTGATACCCCCATCAACTACAGGTGAAATACCTTTTATTCCTCTATTCATAAATTTCATAAAACCGGGTACTTCTGGGTTAGCATTTACGGCCACATCGTGTACTGTAGTTGCAGTCGTAGTGGTTATATCAATCCCAGCCTCAGCAATTATGTTCTTAGTATCTTTTTGTTCTACATTGTCTTTCATTTTAATACCTCTTTGTTAAGTGTTATTAAATCTTTAGACCTACTTGGGCACACTGTTGATATTGCACTACCTGTTTTTTCGATAAGCTCAAGGTCCTCAATGTCTTTTAAGAGTTCTTTATACTTATGAATATCTTTTATCATTCCGTTATAGTGAGTTACCATCTCATTCATTTCTGAGTTATTGCAAGGCGCTTCCTTTCTTGAATATCTGAAGCCAAAGTCTCTTTTCATCATGATTAAACCCATATAAAGTTGATCTAACATTATGTTAGCCTTCACTTTTGCTTCTAAAGATATATTTGCAAGATTAGAGTTGTATAACTTTGGGTTAAATAAGATGCTGTAAAAATACTTATGTAAACAATCATATCTCTGAGCATTTGAATATATGAGGGGCTCAGTGATATCACGCTCATAAAAAAGTGTAAGGATATTTTTAACAGATAACACTGATCCTACCAACTGCGCTATATTCTCACCCTTAAGAATATTCAATTCCCCATCACTTATCAATTCCGCATCCTTTATAATTCCATTAAGAATTTGCCATGCATTTTCTTTTGTTGCTTCGTAACCATCAATTTTACTTTGGTATCTTACAAATTTTAATAATGCTTTATTGTCTTCTGGAATTTGCTTTAGCAAGTTATTATAAGTATGATACCTAACCCATTTTAACACTTCCCAAAGTAACGTTTCTTTTTTAGGATAAAATTTGACTCCTATAACATTAGCGCATTCCAGAATATAGAAGTAATATTTATTAGGATGCTGAGGTTCAAGCAATTCCCACTCTACATCAGATTGTTCATATTTAGTCTGAAAAAAAAGTCGGTTCTGATCCCAAAACCTCCAAGCTTGCCGTGTGTAGTGCGATGTGAACCCAGAGATAATCACGATCGCAAGTATTGCCAATATTTTTCTAAAATTAATTTTTTTACTCATAATGAAAATTATATCAATGCAATTTGCAATTTATTAGCCCTTATTTCAAATAGCAATTAATTTTTTGTTAAATTTTTCTATTAATGACTATTATTAAGCGACATTAGCTCCCTAGCCCTACATGGGCACATGTTAAGCATCTTAGCTGTTAATTTATATACACTACTGATTAGCTTATATCTATAATGTTCCGCCTGCGGGTCGGAACTGGCACCATTTTCAATAAACTTTTTAGTATCAGCAATGTGCATATTAAATTGCTTTACCAGGTCGTCACCTTGACCACTGTTGCAAGACATACTTTTATCAGATAGATCAACGAAGCATTTATTCATCATTAACGTAGTATAAGCCGACTGAATCGCAATATTTGCGGAATATTCATATTCTTTACATACGCTTGGCGATTGATATTTATAAATTTGCGGCCCATGCAAAGGCTCATCAAAAAATTTATAGAAATACTGATATCTAGTTGGGCTAGTACGCTTTAAGGTTTTTATGAACTCTATATCAGATAAATTCAGGATGATCTGATTTGCATATAATGCTCTGGCTATTAATCTTGTATTATCATCATTACTTGCAAAATCCATCTTATCTTCACTAAGCAATTTAATATCTTGTAGTGCCTCATCATATATCTTCCAAGCATTCGCATCAGTTGCCATGTAAATGCTTACCATTGATTTGTATTTTAAAAATTTTAAAAGCGGATCGTTTTCAGGTAACTTTCTTGCTGCGCTTTTGTATGCTAATATTTTCGTCCATTCGATAATTTTCTTGGTGATAAAGCCTCTTTGAATATCAAAATTGCTTTCCACTAAAGCAACGACTTCAATCATGTAATGTTCGAATTTAACAGGATAAGAAGGGCTTATAAAGTGACCGGTCTCAGTCATGCCTGCCAAGTAAGCACTATTATCATCTAGAAAACGCCAACTTTTATAAGCGAAAATAATTATTCCATAAATAATCAAGATTGCCAAAATGTACCGGATGTATTTTGTGAAGTTTGCTTTCTTCTTGATGGTTGCGTCTATCATTAAACAAAATAATTACATTTATTACATGTGCATTGTATAATTCCAACTTTGGGTTGCAAGATGCTTTTTATTAAGTTTCACAGCATATTTTAAGAATGCTTGATGAAAAAATTTACTCTAAAGATTTTCAGCAATTAATTAACACGAATAATGGATAAGGCACCGTCAAAAAATGTCCAAATAGATGAAATATAATGAGTGTCATTGCGAGGAGCCCACTTGAGCTTCGTGGCAATCCAGAAAATAACAAAAGAAGAACTGGACTGCCGCATGCGGCACACCGCTTAGAATTTTTTGCTTTAAATTACAAAGCATTAATCGGAACTCTTATCCATTAATGGCGTTAATTATCTATTCAATTTAACAATTTCCATTTCTTCAGAAGACTTACCATCCATTACTTCAAAACCTAAAGCGACGATTTTAGCCCTTAACTCATCCGCAAGTTTCCAATTTTTTTTCAATCTAGCTTTGTTGCGCAATTCAGCAAGATTACGCACTTCTTCCGGCACAACAGCCTCTTGTTCAGTTAGGTCTAACCCTATTAAGTCACAGGCACTAGCAAGCTTAAGTTGAGCTATTGCGTCTCCATCTCTTAAATATTTGCTGGCATACTCATGCATCTTCGCAAGATATAAAGGCGTATTCAAGTCATCCGCTAAGTAACCTTGGAACTCCTCATCCACCACAATTTCACCATTAAACTTAGCTAATGCTTGCCTAAATTTAGCAACTGTTTTGCCTGCATCCTTAATTGCTTTTTGGTTAAAATCTATTGGCTTGCGGTAATGAGTAGTCAAATAAAAATAGCGTATTACACAACCTTCTTCGCCCTCTTCTAAAACTTGTTTAACGGTTTTAAAATTACCGAGGCTTTTACTCATCTTTTCGCCATCTACCATTAAGAAGCCGTTATGAACCCAATAGTTTGCAAAATGGTTGTGGTCAGAAGAGCACTCACTTTGAGCTATTTCATTTTCATGATGCGGGAACATTAGATCGGCTCCACCACCATGAATATCAAAGTTATCACCCAGAATAGCTCTAGTCATAGCAGAACACTCAATATGCCAACCAGGGCGCCCCCTTCCCCATGGGCTGTCAAACCCAAATGCAAATTCCTTTTCTGAAGACGGTTTCCATAAAACAAAGTCAGCAGGGTCATTCTTAAATGGCGCAATTTCAACTCTAGCACCAGCTATCATTTCATCTCTACTACGGTTTGAGAGCTTTCCATATTCAGAAAAACTTTTCACAGAAAATAAAACATGCCCTTCCACCTCATATGCATGGCCCCTCTCAATTAAAGCCTGAATCATCTCAATCATCTGCTGTATATATTCAGTGGCCTTAGGTTCACGGGTGGGCAATAAGCAATTAAGCGCCTGCATATCCTCATGATATTGAGAAGTTGTTTTTTCTGTTAACTCTTTAAATTCAATTCCAGAGCTTAAGCATGCAGCAATAATTTTATCATCAACATCAGTAATATTGCGAGCATAAGTAACATTTTTATACACGCTTTTTAAAAAACGGAACAAAACATCGTAAACAACAGCAGACCTGGCATTACCTAAGTGCGGTCTATCATATACAGTGGGGCCGCAAGCATATATTGTAACATGATCTAGATCAATAGGCTTAAAGATCTCCTTTTGTTTGGAGAGAGAATTAGTTAAATAAATTTGCATTGTCATTAATCCAAAATAGTCTTACCAAAAACAAGTCGGCCAAAAGTAGCGCGTTTAGATTTCCATAATTGCACAGTTTGCAATCCCTTAGGCAAGTACTGGCATACTTCTGCTTCAGATTGTAAAATCATTATTCTATGCAGCTTGCCATGTTTGAATTTTTGCAAGATCACACCTTTGCCTCGCTTCATCTGTGGTATTTCATCAACCCCAAATACGAGCAATCTTCTATTGTCCCCAAATGTTAGCACATAGTTACCCAACACCTTTATGCAGGCCACAGCAGGTGCATCACCATTCAATATTTGCTTACCAGCCTTAGTGTAAGATAGTAAATCTTGCGCCTCTACAATAAACCCTCTACCATCCTCAGAAGCCAGCAAATACCTTGCTTCTGCTTCATATACAAAAAAGGCAACTATTGTTTCAGAATCAGCAAAATCAAATAGTAACTTAACCGGGTCGCCATCCCCTCTTCCTTGTTGAACTGAGCTTGCATCAATATTGTAAAATTTACCTAAGCTTGAGAATATCAACAGTTTATCGGTTGAACTAACTTCAAGTGTAAATCTTTCCTCGTCTTCGTCACGATATTTAAGTTTTGCATACCCATGATCTTTAAATGCCTTTAACCAACCTTGTTTAGAAAGCGTAACAGTTATAGGGTATTTATCCTGAGCAGCAGTGAGTACAGATGTATCAACTGCAATTAAATCTATCAATTGCGTTTTACGCATAGAATTAGGATTTTTAGCTAATAATTTTTTAGTAGCTTCTAAGTCTTTCTTCAAATGCTTTTCAAAATTCTGTTTAAAGTTCAAGGTTTCTTCTAATTCTTTCTTCTCCCCAGATAACGCTTCACTCTCGCGATTAATTTCAAATTCTTCAAGTCTACGTAAAGATCTAAGTCTGGTATTTAGAATAGACTCTGCTTGCACATCCGTTAAATTCCACCTTGTAATCATCACTTCTTTAGGCTCATCTTCTTCACGGATGATCCTGATTACTTCATCTAAATTCAAGAATGCGACTATTAGACCAGCCAATATTTCTAATCTATGGTTTATTGCAGCTAAACGATTCTCCATCTTACGCTTTAAAACTACCTTGCGGTGTTCCAAAAAGCCGAATAACACGTCTTTTAAATTCATTACTGAAGGCTCAGCCCTTGCATTCAAAACGTTAAGATTCAAGCTGACCCTTACTTCAAGATCGGTATTCAAATACAAGCTTTCCATAATAGCTTCAGCGTCCATATTCTTGGACTTAGGCATGATGGCTATTCTTATATCTTCAGCCGATTGATCCTGAAAATTATCAATGAATGCAATTTTCTTTTGTTGGTAAAGATCTGCTAATTGTTCTATTACCTTCCGCTTATTTACTTGGTACGGTATTTCTGTAATAATAATTTGATACTTGCCACGCTCTTGTTCCTCTTTATGCCATTTAGCACGAAGCCTAAAAGACCCACGTCCGGTCTCATAAGCTTTACTTAACGCCGCTCCATCACGAACCATTAAACCTGCTGTTGGAAAATCTGGGCCATGAAAAACTTTAAAAATATCTTCATAGCTCGCATCAGGATTACTCACTAGCAACATTAACACGTCAAAGAGCTCTAGTATATTATGTGGCGGAATGGAAGTTGCCATACCAACCGCTATACCTTCCGCGCCATTTGCTAAAATATTTGGCACTGCTGATGGCAGAACCACTGGTTCATCATCGCTTCCATCATAGTTTGGCCTAAAATCTACAGTATCCTTTTCAATATCTGCAAGCAAAAGCATTGCATAATCTGTTAGCTTAGCTTCTGTATAACGCATTGCAGCTTGTGAATCACCATCGATCGATCCAAAATTCCCCTGCCCTTCAATTATTGGATAGCGCATAGAAAAACTTTGGGCCATGCGCACCAGCGCATCATAAACCGAAACATCACCATGTGGGTGAAACTTACCAATTACATCACCAACAATACGTGCACATTTCTTATACCCACTTTTAGGGTCTAGCTTAAGTTCATGCATAGCATGAAGCAGCCTCCTATGCACGGGTTTCAAGCCATCCCTTAGATCTGGCAACGAACGTGAAACTATAGTAGAAAGCGCATAAGAAAAGTACTTGTCCTCAAGCACGTCTTTAAAATTAACAACATTTTCGTTTTGCTTATGTGCCACTAAATATTTTTCCTTTTCAAGATTTCGAACCCCAAAAGACTTTACATTGAAATGTGGTTTATTACAACCACCTCTTTAGGCAAGTATGATAACATCATCTAATTTTTAGATTTGGTATGAGATTATTTTCTTATCTTTCTACCACAGATTCAGTTGAATCGCTGCTGAGTTCTTCTTCTCCTTTTTCTACCCACGCTGACCAAACACATAATACTCTTTTTTCAAGTGAGGGCATGGTATCTATACCCAATGATACTCTTATATCCCATGATACTCTTTCTTCAAGTGAGTCCATGGTTATTACATCTATATTCTTAAGTCCTTCGGCAGCTGAAACAAAAGTAGTATCGGGAACATTGCAGCAAAAGCTTCCAATTAAGTATTCAATTTCTTTAGGGAAGCGATCATCTAAAAAACCATTTTTGCTAATCACTGCAAACAAGCCCATAGTTTTAGAAATATTATGCATTAAGCCATAAGTATGCATAAGAGATTTTGCATTCGGGAAAAGAGTTAACATATAAGGATAAAGAGATATTTTTCCAAAGTAGTCCTCATAATAAGACTCTATGTCTTTTACTTGCTCAGGATCAGCGCCATTTTGTAGTAAAAGTTCAGTAATATCCGTACGGACGTACGTAGACAAACATAAAGGTGTTTTGCCTTTCTTATCTTTTACATCAATATCTGCTTGATATTGTAATAATAACTTAATAGCATTTTTACTACCTCCCTTAGTGGCAAAATGTAAAGGCAATTTACCTATATAATCTGCCACATTAAGATTCGCTTGGTGTTGTAATAATAAATCAATGGCTTTTGTGTTATCGCCTTCGGCTGCAAAATGTAATGGAGTCCTGCCATAAGCATCACTTAAGTTAGGATCAGCACCTTTTTCAAATAGCAGCTTAACAATTTCATCTTTTTGTTCTGTGTCATGTTCTGTGTCATATTTTAACGCCCAGGTTAAAGCTGACACACCACCATCAGTTTTACCCCTATGCTGATCTGCATATTTAGATTGTTTTATTTGAATATTTGGATTAGCACCTGCTTCTAATAAAAATTTAGTCAGTTCAATATCACAATGATGAACCGCTTGGATAAGAGGGATGGCTTTGCAATTATCTGATTCAACATCTAGTGTGCCACCATATCGTACAATAAGATTAATTATATTTTTTAGCTTTTCTAACTCTTCAGGTCCATCTACATCACTTGTTTTAACTTTTTTTATGTAGCTTTCTATTGCATAAATAATAGGTTTAGGCTTATACTCTAAATCTTCTTTAGGTTTGAGAGAGTCTTTAAACCATAATTCATGCCTTTTATTTGGCTTAGGGTCTTTAGAGTCAGGGTTAGCGTTATATTTTAATAATAGCTCAACCATTTTTTCATCAAGAAGCATACAGGCATAATGCAATGGCGTTGCTTCCTTGCCTTCTAATGTGGAATCTACGTCAGCCCCATCCTTTAACAACAACTTAACCTGTGCAAGATCCCCTCTTTTTACAACGTAATGCAGAAATTCTGCCTTAATCCTTTTGCTATCATGTTGTAATTCTTCTACCGCATTTCTCTTCATACCCAGGCCCCTATATTTGCACTATATTTCGGGTATTTTAATATATAAAAAAATTTTTACAACTAATTCGCAATGAATTTTAAATAATAATTATTGATTTTGAATAACACGCTGAAAAATATATTATCGTAGGCAAAAACTGCTATATTTTCCACATAGCTTTAAACCACTCTCTTAAAAGAAATGTTATACTAATCGTTTTTATTGCAGTTTTAAATCCCAGACATTAGCGAGATGAGCGACGAATAATGGTTAAGGAGTATTACAAAGAGTTAGTATAGATAAACATCTTTAAAATAGTTAGCTATAAACATTTGCAAATATTCATAAAGCTTAATATTATGCACGCAAAGAAAGTTTACGGAAATAAAATTAGTTATGGATAAATTAAAAATTAATGGCGGAACCCCACTTATAGGGGAAATACCGGTGAGCGGATCCAAAAATGCATCTTTACCAATTATTGCAGCATGTATATTGGCAACAGAAAAAGTATTGTTAAGCAATGTGCCAAATCTTGCAGATATCCATTCTATGAAAGACCTACTAATAGACATGGGAGCAGATATATCTTTTTCTCCTAAAACTGGCTCTTTCGAACATACCATGAGCATTAATTGCGCCAATCTAAATAAATTAGTAGCCGATTATGAAATTGTTCGCAAAATGCGTGCTTCTGTGCTAGTTTTAGGCCCTATGCTAACACGCTTTAAAGAAGCAAGAGTATCTTTACCTGGCGGTTGCGCAATCGGAACTAGACCCGTGGATATGCATTTATCTGCATTGGAATTAATGGGAGCAGAAATTGAGCTTGAACACGGATATATAATTGCTAAGGCTCCAAGTGGTTTAAATGGCGCAGAGATCTTTTTTGATAAAATTTCCGTAGGTGCTACCGAAAACATATTAATGGCAGCAACCTTAGCTAAAGGAAAAACAACTATACATAATGCAGCCCGCGAGCCTGAAGTAGTTGATCTGTGTGAATTTTTAATAAAACTTGGTGCAAAAATTGAAGGGATAGGCACTGACACTTTGGTTATAACAGGAGTTTCAGCGCTTTCTGGCACGGAGCATAAAATGATCCCAGATAGAATTGAAGCCGGAACTTTCGCTATATTAGCTGCAGCTACCAATGGCAAGTTAACTATTAAAAATTGTACTCCAAAACATTTATCATCCTTAACGCATCACTTAAGGACTGCTGGTATTGCAATAGAAGAAAGCGAAACACAAATGGTTGTATACCGTGAAAATTATCATATTTCACCTGCAAATGTGCAAACAGCCCCTTACCCTAACTTCCCTACAGACTTACAGGCTCAATTCATGACCATGCTAACTTTGGCAAATGGGGTTTCGCATCTAACTGAAACCATCTTTGAAAATCGCTTTATGCACGTTAATGAATTAATTCGCTTAGGCGCTGATATTTCGATCAACGATAATATAGCCATAATAACCGGCGTGGAAAAGCTTAAAGCTGCAGATGTCATGTCTTCAGATCTTAGGGCCTCTGCCTCTTTAGTAATTGCTGCACTTTGCGCAGAAGGAGAAAGCGTTATTCATAGAATCTATCACCTAGATCGTGGCTATGAAAACATTGAACACAAGCTCTCTGCCGTTGGTGCGCAAATAACAAGATTTTCATCTTGATTTATTTTCAAAGGGCGCTTGCAAGGATGAAAAATACGTGTTATACCGGTCCTACAAAATTACATATGTTATATGAAAGATCATAGTATTTTAGTTGACAGATATACGCGCAGCTTACACCATGTTGCAATTCAACAAAATTGCGCGGGTGCCGTGCATGAAAGTATGCCTAAAATTTTTGAAAATTTAGATTCTTTTGGTGAATATAAAAATTTAGCATTAAGTCAGCAAGTTCCTTCAAAAACCAAAAGTGTAATCTGGGGAGCTATTTTGGATGCCCTTAAGGTAGACCCTGTGACAAGAGCTTTTATCCAACTATTAATAAGCAATAGAAGATCTCATCTACTTCCTAAAATAGCTATTAAACTTCGCGAATTAAAGCTTGAACAAGAAGGTATCAAACCTGCTATTATTTATACTAGCTTTAAGTTATCTGAATCTGAACAGAAAGCGATTAAAAAGGATTTAGAAAAAATTTATGGGCAACAAATAGAATTATCTAACTACGTTGATGAAGGCATCTTAGGTGGAATGATACTTCACGTTGAGCCATTCATGTTAGACGCCTCTCTTAAGTCGAAATTAAGTAAAATTAAACAAACTTTATTATCTTAGAGTTTATTGGAGAACCTATGAAAGCAACTGAAATTACCAGTATATTAAAGTCAAAAATTCAAACATTAGCGCCTCAGGATGAACTGAAGGAAGTTGGTCGCGTTGTTAAAGTTTCCGACGGCGTTGCTGTCGCTTACGGCCTGGATAATGTAAAGTCTGGAGAATTAGTAGAATTCAGCTCTGGTGTTAAGGGCATGGTGCTTAACCTTGAGACTGATTCTGTTGGTATAGTAATTTTTGGTGGCGAACAAAACGTTAGCGAAGGCGATGTTGTAAGCCGTACGAAGCAAATCATTCAAGTTCCTGTAGGTATGGGAATGTTAGGTAGGGTTGTAGATCCACTAGGTAACCCTATAGATGGTAAAGGTGGGTTAAAGGATGTTGAATACAGAGATGTTGAAATTAAGGCTCCTGGTATTATTCAAAGAAAATCAGTTCATGAACCTGTACAAACAGGTATAAAAGCTATTGACAGCTTAATACCAATTGGGCGTGGCCAACGTGAGCTATTGATTGGTGATAGGCAAACTGGTAAAACTACTATTGCACTTGATACTATTATTAATCAACGTCAGGCCTTTCTTGAAGGTGATAAGAACAAAACTCTTTATTGCATTTACGTTGCTATTGGTCAAAAACGTTCAACCGTTGCAAGGATTGTTAAGAAACTAGAAGAAACTGGCGCTTTAGCTTACACTATTGTAGTTTCAGCTACAGCTTCAGAACCTGCTCCATTACAATTCTTAGCACCATATTCTGGATGTTCAATGGGTGAATTTTTCAGAGACAATGGCATGCATGGACTAATTGTGTATGATGATTTAAGTAAACATGCGGTTGCTTATCGTCAAATGTCTTTATTATTGCGTCGTCCACCAGGACGTGAAGCATACCCAGGTGACGTTTTCTATTTGCACTCTAGACTGTTAGAGCGTGCTGCTAAAATGTCGGATGAAGCTGGTGCTGGTTCTTTAACCGCACTACCGATCATTGAGACTCAGGCTGGGGACGTATCTGCTTATATTCCCACTAACGTAATTTCTATTACAGATGGACAGATATTCTTGGAATCTGAATTATTTTACAAAGGTGTACGCCCAGCTGTAAATGTTGGGCTTTCGGTAAGCCGTGTGGGTTCTGCTGCGCAAATCAAAGCAATGAAACAAGTTGCTGGTAGTATTAAATTGGAATTGGCACAATATCGTGAGATGGAAGCCTTCTCTCAATTTGGTTCAGATCTTGATGCTTCTACGCAGAAACTGTTGGCTCGTGGGTCAAGGTTAACTGAACTGCTTAAGCAAGCTCAATATTCCCCATTTGCTGTGGAAGACCAGGTTGCTGTTATATTTGCAGGTGTTAAAGGCTATTTAGACAATATTAATATCTCTGATATCAAGAAATTTGAACAGGCTTTACTTCAGCATCTTAAATCTTCTCACAAGGATATTTTGGAAGCTATTAGGAAGGATGGCGCTATTAGCCCAGACACCGAAAGCAAACTACATGAAGTTCTTAAACAATTTTCTAAGGTATTTGTATAGATGCCCTCGCTTAAATCGATAAAGCTAAGAATAAAAAGTGTAAAATCTACACAGAAAATTACCAAAGCTATGCAAATGGTTGCGGCTTCTAAATTGAGGCGCGCGCGTGAGCAGGCTGAAAGTTCATCGATTTACGCAAGTAAAATGGGAATGCTAGTGCAAGCACTTGCGTGTGGAATTGATAAAACATCTTTTGATAAAATCAATTTATTGCATGGAAGCGGTGACGACAAAGTTCATTTATTAATTGTTATTACCTCTGATCGTGGCCTTTGTGGATCATTTAACCATGCTTTATGCAAGCAAGTGCGCGCTAAAATCCAACAATTAGAATCATCTGGTAAACAAGTTAAACTTATATGCATTGGCAAAAGAGGCTTTGACCTTCTTAGAGGCCAACATAAAGATAAAATTATAAAAACTTATCAGCATTTAGCTGGAAAGTCTGGCGTGAAGTTTGAGCAAATAAGAGAAATAGTTGAAGATATAATAAATGAGTTTAATAATAATTCCTTTAATGTCTGCTCTTTATTCTACAGCAAGTTTCAATCATCTATTTCTCAAGTTCCTAATGAGAGCGTAGTTATTCCATTCCAACAAGATGAAGAATGCTTTCTTGAAAATGGATGTGAATTTGAGCCAAACCAAGAAGAGATTTTGGAAAGCTTACTGCCTAAGAATTTAGCCGTACAATTTTATATGGCTATGTTGGAAAGCATCTCCAGTGAGCAAGCAGCTAGGATGACAGCGATGGATAATGCAACGCGCAACTCTGGAGACATGATAAAACGTCTTCAGCTAATATACAACAGAACTCGCCAAGCACATATTACGCGTGAATTGATAGAAATTATCTCCGGAGCTGAGGCTGTTTAAAATGCTAGATAGGCCTAATACCAAATCTCAAAATAAATAGAGCATTAAAGCTCATCTTTTAGCAAATTTGCTTGGTAAAAAATTGATGAATATTATGCTAAGTTGCGTTCAAGATAATACTGATTTCATCCACGAAAATAATGAAAGCGATCTTATCACATGATTGTTTTTATTTAAGAATACCAATGCCTCATGC
>JAQSWL010000071.1 GCA_029266655.1 Candidatus Midichloriaceae bacterium
ACCGTAGCCCATTTACCGTACTCTGCTGGAAGTGCTCTCCATGGAGCTCCTGTTCTAGCAATCCACATTACTGCCCTTATAAAACCGCGATTATCGAGGACCGTACGACCTTTATCCCCAGCTTTCCCAGGCAGGCTCTCTTTTATTAACTCCCACTGATCGTCCCTTAAATCATATAACATTTTAGCCTCCTTCTTGCTTCCAGAATATTATATCACAAAATTCTTAAATGTCGACACTACCTAGGCTCAAACTGGCTATATTTAGTTGCCTATTCGCCTAATAAATACCAAAATCTCTCTCTCTCTCTCTCTCTCTCTTCTATTTCTACTTACACAATCTCAATGACAGAACCATCCTTGCCTTTGCCTTGAAGCCTTGCTCGATAGCTAAGGGCAAAAAAGGTTTCTGCCAGATCAAAAGGAATGCATAAGGACTCTGCTTCACTAATTTTATCGATTATCTCTTCTTGCGATATGTTGTGTAAAGCGTTAACAGTATCTGCTATATTATGCCCCCTAAACTCTAAGAAGAGTATGGGATACATTACATCTTTGATAACTATTATTTCATTTGTAGCGTTGTTTTTAATAACACTAATGGGGTTTGTAAGCTTCATAAATTTAGCCACGATGTCATATCCTGTAGAACCTATGGCTTGTTCTATGGTAGTACGATCATAGCATGTCGCAGTATTTTCTATGTAATCGTTAACAGCTTTATCCAATTCCCCTTTGTTACAACACTGCAATGGTCCAATTTTTCCTAACGCCTTCTTTAAATCTTCCAACTTACCAGTCTTAATAAATGCCTTTATATTAGCTTGTAACTTAGTTTTGAACTTGTCTGTTAAATTTACCCCAGAAACTCTTTCTAGTTCTTTAATAAAACCTTCTGTGAACGGAGCTTCGATCAACTTTATTACCCGTTCTCCTTTAAATTCACAAATAATTTGGCAAACCTTTTGTGCTTTTTTGCGTCCTTCCTTTTGTTGCTCAAGACTTTGGTCCCCTAGATCGGCATCAATCTTATTAATAATGCGCGTCAGAATATATTTAAAATAAGCGTCTATGAGTTCTTGTTTTGCGAATGTAATATCGCAACATTTTGAGAGCTCGGATTGGATTTCAATACAGATTTCTTTAAACTCCGGATCTTTAAATTTGTTAAAATCTTCTTCGGTTAGTATGGAGCAAAAAATAAACGGATCGTAGATGTAGTTCTCTAGGCTATGCCTATTTAAAATTGACATTCTAGGTTTTAGTATACCCTTTACCTTTCTTTTATTTTCCCCATAATCTTTATCTATAATTCCAAAAGATTTCATTAGTTTAGGGTTTATAAGATCTTCATCTCCTTTATCCTTTTGTTTCTCCCATCTTCTAGCCCTTATGTCAGAAGCATGGCAATCCCTAGGCACTGATTGTAGAACTATTGAAGAGCCCCCACTTTGCCCATCTTCTGTTAGCCCCACTGAGTGAAAAGCGAGTTGATAGCGTTGTGATAAAAATTTCCTATATTCGTTAGATTGAGGGATGGAAACATCTTGATTAGGATTAAGTAATTTATCCAGATAAATCCACTCATAATGCCGTTCACCAGTATCACCTCTCAAATATTTTTTCTTAATAATCTTACAATAGCTCATAAGCGAGCTATAGGCAGACTCATAAAACATCGAATCTTCATGCGACTCAACATGCACCTTGATATGAAAATTTATCAAACAACGTAGGTTCGGCGTTAAAGTAAGCAGCGCATCCAATTTATTGTCATATCTTTTTATGCTTACTACGCCATCTTTAGCATTTTTTAAGGAGAAGATTCCAATATCATTATTCCCTTCTGGAGCAAGCGCTATGGTATCTGTTCTATGAGTTGTCATTATGACTTGCACGCCATTTTGAACTAATTCTTTATACACTATTTCAAAAAATACTTTGCATAAATCAGCATCTAAATGCCGATCTGGCTCATCAAGCAACATAATATTAACTTTTTTTATTTCAACTATCTCATCTTCAATTGGTAACCCTTGAAAGCTGTAGAGTTGAGATATAATATCTATGGCCACTTTTTCTCCAGAGGATAGTTTATGATATGAAATTTTGCTTTCATCATTATCCCTTAACCCGAATACTAGCGTTCTGTTGTTTGAGCCTGAGCTAATGCCTTTTATTTCATGCTTAAACCCATATTTTAGTAGCACTTTATTGATTGCATCCTTAGGAGGTGGATTAACTGCCCTAAGATAACTATCAATGATCTTGTCTTTAAAAGATTGGTCACCTTCTATAAATTCCCTGTAAAAATCATCGCCACTATTTCCTTGCTCTTGGTAGTGCTTACGTAATTTTTTAAGGTTTTCGATTTTTCCAAGGTCCTGCTTAATTGCTTTGTCTTTAGTACAATGAAAATGTAAAACATTGTATATGGTATTAACAGGCTCATTAACATCATGCCGGGCTAAATTATAGTCTCTACAAGACTCAATTTCTTTAGTCCACCAATCATCATCCGCTAATTCTTCAGCGCTAGCTTTTAAAGCTTTTTTTACAAGCTCCTCGTATATTGGGTACCTCTGTACATGATCCTTACGTGAAACTCTAGATTCCACACATTGCTTCACGGCTGATATCAGCTCATTCCTAGCCTCAATGTTTGTAATATAATAATTTGTATCCCTATCGCTAAACTCTTGAAACGAGCTATTCTGATCCGACACTGACCTATATAGCACATTTGAGTATACACCTTTCTTTCTCATACCTCCATTCTTTTCACTCATCCGCTCCAAATACTTAAGCAAATGTGATTTGCCTGTTCCGTTAGAACCAGTAATGATTGCAAAGTTTGGTATATCGCTCCATTCTTGAAACGTTTCCAAAGAAGGTGCATAGTTACTTACGACGTCTCTATCAATAAATTTAACCTTTCGTATACGATTGCCTTCAATTAATATGCCGTTTACCATCAAATCCTCATCTTGCCCCATTGAAGTATTTGCGGGAACGGATATACCTTGTTTTCCTGGAGTTTTTAGCGCCCTATTAAGTTGCATTTCAGCCATAATTGATTCGTAAGCTTCCTTCGCAGAAATGCGAGCAGTGTCCATAAAATTAAAGATATGCTCAATATACTCTTCAGGAAGCTCTCCAATTTTTTGCTCTATGTCCTTACTTAAAATTAAGCTTTCTTTTTTACCTGCAATACTTTGTTTTATAGCTTTTCTAATCTTACTTATATGTTCATCATTAATTAAATTGCCTGTAACTTCACCAAACTTTTTTACATGCTCTGCTCTAAGAAATATCATTTCTTTTTCATGATCATCTTCTGTGGCTTCAGAAATAGTAAGATTACCATTCTCGAATTCAGAATTGGTTTTGCTATTATTACAATAATCCTCAATGTTACTAAATACTATAGGGCCACAGTCATATCCATTATCATTTCCCTGCTGATTTACTTTTTTGTAAACTTCTGAAAATTTTATATTAGTAGTTTGTGGTTCAAATAACTTAGGCAAATGCTCTTTAATGCTAATTAATATATTCTTTTTAAGATTCTGATTAAACCTTCCTTCACCATATGGATCATCAAACAATACACTTACAGCTTTATTACTATAATCTATTTCTACCCTCACGCAGTTCCAATGTAACCCGACAAGCACTGGTATACTCATCAGTTTTGGATTTTTTTCCCATGCTTGTGTTCCATATGCTCCTTTAATTCTTTTTATATCATCTAATAAACATTCTTTAAAATTCAGTTGATGATATGGATTAGCTAAAAATATACCATCATTATTCTCTGTATACGCGTTAGGTTCATCCATAAATTTACTTTTTCTGATAGCAACTAGCAATCCCATGCCATCCGCTATGCTATACCAGTACTTTCTATTATTAAATCCATGGGTGGCTAAATTCCAATCATTGCCCTGGGCGTTCATTTGTTGAAGGGTTTTTTTGCTATTGCTAATAGATGATTCTTCTTGCAAATTTTTCTCGGCTAAATTTTGTTCATTAGCAAAATATTCAGCTATCTCATTTAGTGTGCCATCTAGCGCTTCATCATCTATAATTTCTATGTATGTGCTTCCTGGCGACATGTCTCTTGCTTGCATTTCCCACCTCAAAATTTCTACCTTAGGTTAAATATATACTGCTTTTGGGTGTAAATATCCAATAAAATTGAAAAATATAATTAAAAAATAAGTAAATACATATTCTTTGAGGTGGCTTTTCTTATGGAAATCAACAGCTTGCAATATAGTTCTGGTGGTATATGCAATTGTCTCAACGATTATAGAGCTTAAAACTACTTACTTAGCCACGCTGCGCTTAAAAAGCTCCATTAGATCCTGATGGTCTACTGCATGATAGTGGGGTATATCGCGATCGCTGGGGTGAGGGGCCTCATCTACTTGATATCCAAATAAAATAGGATAACAGTTTGAATTAACAGCGCATTCAATATCTACTATGGTATCACCTACAAACCAATTATGAGGTCCAGGTTCAAGTCCAATGTGCTCTAATGTATGGTATACTGGTTTAGGGCTAGGTTTATCCTCATCTAAGTCATATGCGCCTAAAACAGATTCAAAATAACCGCTCCACCCAAGTGTCTCCACTTCTTTTCGCAAATAGATGCCTGTCTTGTTACTGATTATGGCCATCTTTACCCCATGAGCTTTCAACATGTCCAAGGTGTCTACGGCAGAGTCTAATGGAGTAACTGCAATAAGGTTGCTGTTTTTGTAATTGTCATAGTAGTAGCCCCTGGCTTCTTGCCAGCGGTCTTTAAAAAATTCTGGGAAGAATTCCCTAGATGATCTATGCATTTTGGACTTAACTTCCTCAAGTGTCCAAGGGATCATTCCCATTTTTTCCATAGTGGCAGAAATTGCTGCATGCAGCTTGCCCCACGAACCTACCAAAGTGTTATCCCAATCAAAAATAACAGCTTTGGGCATTACTAACGTCATATATAATAAATATTAATTTTGTAATACTATAACAGATGTGCCGCAAAATTTCAAGTGGCTCCTTGCTTCTATTGTTTTGGCCACTTTAGTTGATTTTTTTTACTAAAAAATGTTATGTTATGCTCATAAAAGAAAAAAGAGAATGGAAAATGAGAAATCCACCTGCTAACCGCAATATTAATGTGCGCTTCAAGGGCTTTAATGAAAACATATGCATCATATCTAATGTGCCCATAAAGACTACTATGGCGAGATTAAAGTAACTAATAGCATTGAGGTTGCACCAAGAATCAATAAATGAAAATGCAAGCACTAAAATAACAGGCTATGAAGACATTGATGACCTTGCTGCCAAGATATCGCTTACACATTATGAAAAAACATATAGTTTTGGGGGTGTGCGTACTTTAGAGCATAATGTAGATGATGATTTAATAATAGAGCATCTTGAATATATAATGAATTATAGAGGTTCTGCTGAGCCGCTTTACAGCAAACCCTTTATGACAAATTGTATCAATGTAAATATAAAATATAAAAATGGGTTGCAAATAGAAAGAAAGGAATATAAAGCTCAAATAATTGAACCAGAAACCCCTGAATACTTCAGATTAAATACGCTATGTAAATTTCTTGCGGATTTAACTCTAGAAGAAGTGCAGGATAAAATAAGAAATTGCAAACTAGCAGAGTATGAAGCCGGACGTTGGTTAATAGTAGCCTCAATAATGTTGGCAGGCGCTGCCACGGTAGCATGTTTTACATATGCTGTTTTACATATGCTGTTTTACATATGCTGTTTTACATATGCTGTTTTACATATGCTGTTTTACATATGCTGTTTTACATATGCTGCTACCCTAATTTTAAGCCCTATAATAAAACAGTTTGGTGTTGAGACTCGAGTGCCAGAGATGCAATCTGCTTCTATTTCCTTTTAGTTGCTATGGCGACTAAAAGCTTTAAAATTGAATTAAGAGCTTTTTATGAAAATCTAGGAAAGTTAAGGTAAGAGAAATGGTAGCTCTTGCTTTCTTTTTTATGCACAAAATCATCTAGATCGCTTTAGCTATAAATTAAGGGAATTTAAAAAATACTTAACCTCAGCTCGACGTAAGGAATTAAAAAAGAAGGCATGAACTTAACTTACTGTCTCTATTATAAAATAAATTGCCTACCTATAGTGATATTATTGCAGCTATTTCAGCATGCTTCGGCAGAAAAGCTCTGGCCGTGGGGGCAAAAAATTTGTATATGCAGGCGCATAGCGCCTACTATACAAATTTTTTGAGCCAGAGCTTTTGCTGACTTCGTCAGCGGGAAGAAAATTATTGAAAATTATTTAAAAGGCAATTTATAGCTAAGTTCACATAAAAGAGTCATACTAAAAAGGTATTAAAGATGTCGTCTATAGAGCAATATGTTGTTCTGCGTATATGTTTAGCTTGAGCC